>DBFJSK010000480.1:0-1506 GCA_048403675.1 Tannerellaceae bacterium
AAACACGATGTGGTGGCCATCCAGGTGTACGACCGGCGCGAGACGGAACTTCCCTCCATCGGACTGATGAAAATAAAAGATGCCGAGACGGGCCGGGAGCAATGGATCGACACTTCTTCGGCGCACGTGCGCGCAGCTTACCGCGATTGGTGGACGAGCCGGCAGGCCCAGATGAGCGATACGTTCAAGAAATGCCGGGTAGACGCCGTTTCTGTCTTGACGGAAGATGATTATGTGAAAGCGTTGATCGCTTTGTTTGAAAAACGTAATTAAAGCATCCCATGAAATTAATGAAAAAAAATAGCTGGTTTCTTGTTTTGGTTGCTTTCCTGGCCATCGGAAAGGTTTCGGCCCAGAAAACGCTGATTGACGTAGCGGTCGATTCGGCGGCCATCCTGATCGGCGAACAGACTACCCTGCACCTGACGGTGACGTCCGACAACGGCCGGCCGGTGCAAATCGTCATTCCGGGCGATACGCTGATGAAAGGGGTTGAGGTGCTGAACCTGTCGAAACCCGATTCGACGGTGATCGAGAATAACCGGCTGGTAATCAAACAGGATATTCTGGTCACCTCCTTCGATTCCGCGCTTTATCTTTTGCCGCCCTTGAAAGTAATCGACGGGGCGGATACGGTATATTCCAACCAGGTTGCCTTGAAAGTATCGACCGTGCCGGTCAATGTGGATAAGCCGGAAGAATTCAACGACATCAAAGACGTGTGGAAACCGCCGTTCGTGTGGGCCGATTATTATCCGCTCATTTACGGCACCTTGCTTGCGCTCTTTTTGATCTGCGTATTGGCGTATGTCATCAAACGGCTGCGAAGCAAAAAGTCGTTGATCCCGTTCAAAAAGGAAGAACCCAAATTACCGCCCCATGTGCAGGCTATCAAGGAACTCGACGAGATCAAGCAGCAAAAACTCTGGCAGCAAGGGCGTAATAAAGAATATTATACGTTGGTTACCGATACGCTGCGCAAGTATATGGCCGATCGGTTCGGTATCAATGCGATGGAAATGACGTCGGGGGAAATCCTCGATTTTATCCGGAGTGAAAGCGAAGCCGAATCGGTCTTCCGGAATTTGCAGCAAATCCTTCAACTGGCCGATTTTGTGAAATTCGCCAAGATGCATCCGCTGCCCGACGAAAACGATCTGACACTTGTAAACGCTTACCTGTTCGTGAACCAGACCAAACCGCTCGAATTGCCCGAAGAAACGGTCGGGGATACGTCCGACGCATCCCGCGCCCCCGCATCGGAAGCCGGCCCGGCGGATGGAACGAACAACTCAACTCAAAATCAAAAATAAGATGGTATTTGCAAATCCTACCTATCTGTACCTGTTGTTGTTGCTGATCCCGATGATCGGATGGTACATCTATAAACTGAGCAAAAGCCAGGCTAGTTTGCAAGTTTCCTCGACGGAGGCTTTCCTGAGGCCCGGCGGAAGCTCCTGGAAAGTTTACCTCAGGCATATTCCTTTTGTCTTGCGCATGGCGGCC
>DBFJSK010000481.1:0-4343 GCA_048403675.1 Tannerellaceae bacterium
CGCTACGATGTGGTCGTGATCCTCGATGCCGATAACCTGGTAAAGCCGAATTTCCTGGAAAAACTGAATGATGCCTACTACTCCGGTTGCCTGGCCATCCAGACGCATCGCGTGGCTAAAAACCGGAACACCAGCATTGCCGTTCTGGACGCCGTCAGCGAAGAAATCAACAACTCTATTTTCCGCAAAGGTCATACCAACCTGGGCTTTTCGTCGGCCCTGATCGGATCGGGTATGGCGTTCGATTATAGCTGGTTTAAAGAAAATATTTACCGGGCCGATCATGTGGGCGTCGACAAACAGCTCGAACGGTTGCTGCTTACGCAGAACATCTATATTGAATACCTGGTGGACGTGTATACGTACGACGAGAAAGTGCAGAAAAAAGGCAATTTCTACGCTCAGCGCCGCCGGTGGATCGCTACACAGTTTACGAATTTGTTCTCCGGCATTTTCTCGCTGCCGAAAGCTTTCTTTACCGGCAACTGGGATTATTGCGACAAATTGTTTCAATGGATGATGCCGCCGCGCGTCATCCTGTTCGGATTCATTACCCTGATTGCCGTCGGCCTGACGGGATACGATTGGGTACTCTCGCTCAAATGGTGGGGGCTGTTGCTCACCCTTTGCGTGGCGTTCAGCCTGGCCGTACCCGATTACCTGGTAGACAACCGGTTTCGTAAAGCGATCCTGAGCCTTCCCATTCTGTTTTTGCTGATGTTCTTTAATATCTTTCGTTTGAAAGGAGCGAATAAAGAATTTATCCATACCGAGCACAACCATACGCCGGAAGATATACACCCGGCCGACGCTGCGCCCCAGGAGAAATAGTTATCGATACGTATACCTAAAATTCAATTGATATGAAAATAGCCATCGAAGCCCAACGTATTTTCCGTCCGAATAAACACGGGATGGATTTCGTAGCGCTGGAGGCCATCCGCTGCCTCCAGCAGATCGATCGGGAAAACGAATATTTTATATTGGTTAGCCCCGGCGAGGATCAGTGCCTGGAGGCCTCGGACAATGTGCATATCATTGAAGTAAAAGGCCCTACCTACCCGGTATGGGAACAAATCGCGCTGCCGCGCGCTGTGGCGCGTATCCGTCCGGATCTGTTGCATTGTACCAGCAATACGGCGTCGATCTGGAAGAGCTGCCCGTTGGTTCTGACGCTTCACGATATTATTTTCCTCGAACCGCGGGAAACCAGCAGCCCTTCGCTGTATCAGAATATGGGTTGGTATTACCGGCGGTTCGTGGTGCCCCGTATTTTGCCCAAATGCGAAAAGATCATCACGGTTTCCCATTTCGAATGCAACCGCATCCGCACGGCTCTGCAATTGCCCGAAGATAAGATTACGGCCATCTACAACGGCTATAGCCGCCATTTCCGGCCGGTGTCTCATCCGGAGCTTGTGACTTCCAAATACATTTCTTCGCCCGGTTATTTTTTCTTCCTGGCCAATACCGACCCCAAGAAAAACACCCCCCGCACGCTGAAAGCGTACCGGCTGTACCTGCAACGTTCGGCGGTGAAACGCCCCTTGCTGCTGGGCGATCTCAAACAAGAGTATTTCGACAAAATGCTGAAAGAACATGCCCTGGAAGACCTGCGTCCGTGGCTGCATCTCTCAGGCTACATACCCAATACGGATCTGCCCTCCATCTATAGCGGAGCTTTCGCCTTCCTCTACACCTCGCTGAGGGAAAGTTTCGGTATTCCGTTGCTGGAGGGCATGGCTTCGGGTACACCGGTCATTACCTCCGACACCTCCTCGATGCCCGAAGTAGCCGGCCGCCAAGCCATCCTGACCGATCCCACCGACGAAGAATCGATCGCCACCCAAATGCTGCGGCTCGAACTCGATCCGGTTTTTTACAACGCCCAGGTAGCCTACGGGTTGGAAAGGGTGAAACTCTTTTCCTGGGAACAGACAGCCCGCAAATTGCTGGCCCTTTACCAGCGTGTGGTAGCCGACAAACACTAATTCCCCCCCCAACGATCAGAAGCTTATGGAAAATCGCGATTTTATCATCACCAGCCTGCAACCGTGGGACATCGAGATCGGCAGCACCATCAAGAACACCGCCCTCGAATTATCGAAAAAGAACCGGGTACTCTACCTCAATACCCCGCTCGACCATACCACCTGGCTCCGCGGGGGCAAAAGCGCCGCGCTGCGCCACCGCCTCAACGTGCTCCGCGGCCGTACCCCGGCGCTGCGGCAGATTAACGAACGGATGTGGGTAGCCGATTGCCCCTTTATGATTTATTCGATAGGCAAATTGCCAGGTACCTGGCTTTTCGACCGGTGTAACCGGTCGAACAACCGCAAAATTGCGGCGCGTATCCTGGAGGCCGCCGCCTCGCTGGGGTTTCGCGATTTCATCCATCTGATCGACACCGATATTTACCGCAGCCAATATCTGAAAGAATATATCCGGCCGGCCCTGTCGATCTATTATTGCCGCGATTTCGTGATCGGCGAATCTTATTGGAAAAAGAACGGCACCCGGCTCGAACCGCTGCTGGCCGCCAAATCAGACCTGGTTCTGGCTAATTCCACCCATTTTGCGGCCCGTTTGAAGGTATACAACCCGCATACTTATCCCATCGAAACGGGCGTCAATCTGAATCTGTACGACGCCCGCAAGCCTTGGGACATGCCGGCCGACCTGGCCCCTGTGCCCCACCCCATCATCGGGTACGTAGGCACGGTGAACAGCACGCGGTTGGACGCCGATTTGCTTTACCGCCTGGCCGAGGCCCGGCCCGGGTACAACTTCGTATTCACCGGCCCCGAGGACGAAGTATTCGCCCGGCATCCGCTGCATAAGCTGAAAAACGTTTGGTTCCTGGGAAAAAAGCCTGTGGCCGTGCTGCCGGCTTACATCACCGGCTACGACGTCTGCATCAACCCGCAGATGGTAAACGAAATCACCGACGGCAACTATCCGCTGAAAATAGACGAATACCTGGCCATGGGCAAGCCCACCGTAGCCACCAGCACCCATACCATGCGCGACATTTTCCGCGACTATGTTTTCCTGGCTACCGGCGAAGCCGAATACCTCGACGCTTTCGACCGCGCCCTGGCCACCGCCGCCGATCCGGCGCTCAAAGAGGCCCGCATCCGTTTCGCGCATACCCACAGTTGGGAGAAAAGCGTGGGCAAAATATATCAGATTATCGAACAATTCCAAACTGAAAATAAATGAACTACCGAACCCTAGCCGACATGAACCAGGCTATCTTGCACAGGTTGCATATCCTTCCCCGCGATTTCGATTTGATCGTAGGCATTCCCCGCAGCGGCATGTTTCCGGCCAATCTGTTGGCCCTTTACCTGAACCGTCCGGTCACCGACCTGGGTTCCTTCATCAATGGCCATATCTACCAAACCGGCGCCCGCGGCCAATTCATCGATGTGCAATCCTACCGCAAAATCCTGATTGTGGACGACAGCATCGCCTCGGGAGCCGCCATGCAAAAATGCAAGGAAGAAGTGAAACACCTCGCCGCACAGTTCGACATCCGTTATGCCGCCATCTACGTCATTCCCGGCAAGGAACACCTGGTAGACTATGCGTTCGACATCGTTCCGCTGCCCCGGTATTTCCAATGGAATATCCTCAACCACACCATCCTGGAAAAAGCCTGCATGGATATTGACGGCGTCTTATGCGTGGATCCGACCCCGGAGGAAAACGACGATGGCCCCCGCTACACCGACTTCCTGCTGCATGCCCGCCCCCTCTACCTGCCGGGCGTCAAGATCGGCACCCTGGTCAGCTCGCGGCTGGAAAAATACCGAGGGGAAACGGAAACCTGGCTGGCCGCCCACCAGGTGAGATACAACAAACTCGTTCTGCTCGACCTGCCCGACAAGGAAGCCCGGATGAAAGCCGGTTGCCACGCCTCGCATAAGGCCGCTGAATACAAGGCCGGCGCATACGCCCTTTTCGTGGAAAGTTCGCTCCGGCAAGCGGTAGAAATCAACAAACTGACCGGCAAGCCCGTGCTATGCACCGAGAATTTCGAAATGATTTTCGACTCCCAATCGCTTTTCTACAACATCAAATCAGGCCAATCGCTGCCTTTTGTCCGGCGCGGATTGCTCAAACTCAGGAACTGGCTGCGGAAATAAACAGATGGCAGAAAAAAACACCCACATCGAAACCCTGCGCGGCATCGCCATCCTGCTGGTCGTGATGGGCCACGTGATCGGCGTCGATGGCAAAGGCGGCATGCAGGTAGCCGACGATTCCCTCTTCCGCTATTTCTACGACTTGTTCGCCAATATCCGCATGCCCCTTTTCACCGTCATTTCGGGCTGGGT
>DBFJSK010000482.1:0-2074 GCA_048403675.1 Tannerellaceae bacterium
TCAGATATGTCTATATTAAAAAAAATAGCCGCGGCGCTTGTGTTTGCAGGCAGCGCTGCCCTGCCGGCGGCCGCCCAATCGACGGCGGCAACTACCTATTGTAATCCGCTGAATCTGGATTATACCTATATGGTTTACAACTCGGCCGACAATCTTTCTTACCGCTCGGGGGCCGATCCGGCCGTTGTGGAATTCCGGGGCGAATATTACCTGTTCGTCACCCGTTCGCACGGCTACTGGCATTCGACGGATTTGTTGAACTGGCATTTCATTACGCCCGGGCGGAATTGGTACCCGCAGGGATGCAACGCCCCGGCGGCGCACAACTACAAAGACTCTGTTTTATACGTCGCCGGCGACCCGTCCGGTTCGATGAGTATCTTGTATACCGATGATCCGAAATCGGGAAATTGGCACGCTACGCCGGCCATCCTGCACGATTTGCAAGATCCGGATTTGTTTATCGACGACGACGGGCAGGCGTATATGTTCTGGGGATCGTCGAATGTGTATCCGATCCGGGGAAAGAAATTGAACCGCCGGGATCGTTTCCGGGTGGAAGGGGAGACGGTGGAATTGTTCAACCTGGACAGTTCGGCCCACGGTTGGGAGCGGTTCGGCGAGAATCACACGGATACGGTATTGGGAGGGTATATCGAGGGCCCTTGGATGACCAAGCATAACGGAATTTATTATTTGCAATATGCTGCGCCGGGTACGGAATTCAACGTGTATGCCGACGGGGTGTATACCGCCCGCTCGCCCTTAGGCCCGTATACGTATGCGCCGAACAACCCGTTTTGTTATAAGCCGGGCGGTTTTATGAACGGGGCCGGACATGGCAGCACGGTGACGGGGCCTGGGGGACGCTTCTGGCATTTTGCGTCGATGTCGGTTTCGGCTACGGTGAACTGGGAACGGCGGCTTTGTATGTACCCTACTTTTTTCGATGCCGAAGGGTGGATGTATAGTGATACGCGGTTCGGCGATTATCCGCATTATGCGCCGGCGACGCCGGGACGGGAAGGGGAATTTGCGGGGTGGATGTTGCTATCGTACGGCAAACCGGCCACGGCTTCTTCTATCGTCGGCGAGCACGGGGCGGAAAAAGCTACCGATGAACAGTGTAAAACATTTTGGCTGGCGAAGGGAAACGAAGCCGGCGAATGGTTGCAGATCGATCTGGGCGCGCCGGCCTGGGTATATGCGGTACAGATAAATTATCATGATTATCAGTCGAATTTATATGGCCGGATCGCGGGGTTACGCCACCGGTACCGGATGGAAGGTTCGCCGGACGGACGGAATTGGCAGGTGCTGGTGGATCGGCAAAACAGTTACCGGGATACGCCGAACGATTATGTGGAGCTGGAGCAGCCCGAGCGGGTACGCTATATCCGGTATGTGAACGGCGAAGTGCCTACGCCGCATCTGGCAATTTCGGGTTTGCGCGTGTTCGGAAAAGGGGAAGGGAAGGCGCCGGCGGCGGTCAAACATTTCCGGGTCGATCGGCAGCCGGATCGGCGCGATGCCTGGATCACCTGGACGCCGGCGAAGAATTGCCAGGGTTATCAGATCCGTTGGGGAATCGCCCCCGATAAACTTTATCATGCGTGGCTGGTGTATGACAAGCACGAGCTTTTACTCAAAGGGCTTACCCGCGATCAGGGGTATTATTTTGCAATCGAGGCTTTTAATGAAAACGGCGTGGCGCCGCTGAGCGAGGTGAGAAAGGTGGAATAAACAAAGGGACAGAGAGGGAAGGCGCCCCCTTGTTGTTGTTTGGAAAGGGGGAAAAGCAACGAAGCAGAAGGCTACGTAGGAAGAGAAGGCAAAGAGGGGCTTAGGACAGCTCTTTTTTGCCTTCGCCTCTTTACCTGCATTTTGAAAATCAATAGTTCCTTCCCATTCTGTTTTTCAAAATTGAGATCTTCTATTTCTTACAATCGAAATATTATTTTTACATTTGTGGCTTCAACTCATAAACCAACTTTGACTAGTCCTAAATAACCGTTACAGTTATTGGACAAAAATAAAACATTCAGTACAGTTCGGCAAGGCTAGCCTTGCCGAA
>DBFJSK010000483.1:0-10718 GCA_048403675.1 Tannerellaceae bacterium
TGTTTTTCTTGTTCCGTATAAACCGGCAATCGCGCAAATGACGGCGCCCACCAGCATGGCGAAGAAAGAAATCAGCGCGGTGCGGGCGGCGGCTTTGGAAGCTTCTCTGGCTTCTTCCAAGGCTTTCTGCTTCATCTGCTGCAATTCTTGTTTCGCATTTTCGATGGTTTGTTGCAGGTTCTGGATTTGTTCTTTTCCTTTTTGAATGGCGGTATTCGTCAGGTCGATATACTGATTGACGGCTTGGTCTACTTCCGCTTTCGAAAGGTTGGTGTTGTTGGCGATGGCTTTGGTTACGTCGTCGCGGTTGATGTTGTCGGCCAGTTTGTTGGCGCGTTTTTGCAACCGGTCTAAAAAGCCGTTGATGATGTCATCGGCGTCTTTGGGATGGGTAACGAGTTTTTTTACCGACTGATCCAGGTCTTGTTTTACCGCATTCAGTTGATTCTGTAGGTAAGCAGGTTGCAATTCTTTCACGCCGCTTTTCTGGAGTGCCGTGCGGATATTGGCGGGCAGATTTTCCTGGTCGCCGTCGGTATTGAAATCGATGTTGTCGAACAGGCTTTTTACCTGGTCGGATAGCCCCGATGCGCCTTGTCCCACAGCCGATCCTACACCCGAAAGGACGCTTCCGGTAACCGATGAGAGCGAGCCTAAAATGTTGGCGGTAAGTTTTACTGCGCCCATGGCCAGGAAGGCGCCTATGATGACGGTGATAATCATCGTGGAGGCCCAGACCAGGAAGCCGTGGATGATACCGTCGTTACCAGCCAGCTTCCCGGCTACGAAACCGCCTGCTATCAGGCTGACGATTAATGAAATGATAGTCCATACGCTGACGGTGGCTCCGATACCGGAGGTGGGGTTGTCGGCCGTCGGGTCGAACATGAATAATCCGATGCTGGTGCCTACCATGGAAAGCAAAATCGAAATCGCTAATACGGTGATGACACCGCCGAATATGCTTCCCCAGGATACTCTTTTTTTGAGATTGGCAAATCTAATTTCTTCCATAACCTTCTCTTTTAATTTATACTAAGTATTTCTTGCCAAAAACATCTTTTACAAAAAATTGTTTCGGATTTTATTATCAATTTGGATGTTTTGACGATTTAGTGGAAGATTTTATGACAATTTTTTGCAATCGGGCGGTTGAAGCGGTCTTTTTTGTTAATCGGGGTCGAAGAAGGGGGGGCGTATGTTAGTCGAATTTGAAGTTTTCTTTCCGGAATGCCGAGGGCGAAAGGCCGACGATTTTCGTAAAAAGGCGGCTGAAGTAGTAGGCGTCGTTGAAGCCTAGCCTGTGGGCGATTTGTTTGACTTTCAGGTCTGTCTTTATCAGATACCGCGAGGCGTGGTTGATTTTCAGGTGGAGGAAGTAGTCGATCGGGGCGTAGCCGGTTTCTTTGATGAATTTCCGGTAAAAATAGGAAGGGGAATAGCCTACGTAGGCGGCTATCTGCGGAACGGTTAGTTTCTTATGCAGATTTTCATTCATGTAATAGGTGGCCCTGTGGATGATGCTTTCGGCATATTCGCCGGGGTTTTTGCCGTGGGTGTAGGGGGCGGTGAACCGGAAGGTGGCCAGGAAGTGGGCGAAACAGATGTTGGCGTAATTCAGATTGTCGGTGCTAAATCCTTTTTGCAAAATGAGGTAGATTTCGTCGAAGAGCTGGATGCGCTCTTCGATGCGGGATTGGTCGGAGGGGGGAATGGAGGTGGGTTCGTGGAGTTGACGGCCGTAGAGGGGGGCTTTTTCTCCTAGAAAAGAGGCCCAGTAAAGACTCCAGGGGTGCGTTTGGGAGGCGCCGTAGCTATAGGGGATGCCGGGGGGAAGGATGAGGAACTGGTTGGCGGAGAGGGTATAGGATTTTTCATGGAGGATAATCCATCCTTCGCCTTCGGTACAGTACAGGAGCTGGTGGCATTCCGCCCCTTCCGGACGGCTGACGCGGTGGTGCCGGGCGTGCGCGAAGAAGCCAAGCGAATGAAGGTAGAGGTCGCCCGTAAATGGGCTGTCTTTCATCCGGTTAAGTAATTCAAGAGGGAGGCAGATAAAGCGTTCGCCCGGAAATCCTAAAGCGAGTTGAACCATTTCGTTCCTTATTTCTTTCGAGGGCAAAGATAGTGCAAACCGAGCACAGAAGCAAACAGCGTTTGATTCTGTCGAGGTGCAGCCTATCTTCGTTTTATTTGAAGCAAAGAAAGCAATAATAATCTATTTCAAAGGTCTTTTTCCTCTATTTTTTAGGAGGCGGTGAGGGCCTACATTTGTATCGACGAGCGAAATGGCGCCCCCGGTGGTAGGGCGCGTTCTTTTCAGCGCGGCCTGATCTGGAAGCAGGAAAAGAAAGCTATACGGAACGATCGTGTACAACCTGATAAAACAAAAAAAGATGGGAAAGATGAACATGAAAGCCTGGATGGAAGAAGTCATCCGGAGCAAGGAGCGGAGAGCGATACCGATTATGACGCATCCGGGTATCGAACGGATCGGGGCCACTGTCCGGCAAGCGGTAACGAACGGCTATGTGCATTCCAAGGCTATTCTCCAATTGTATGAAGCTTATCCGGCGGCGGCTACCACGGTGATTATGGATCTGACGGTGGAAGCGGAGGCGTTCGGTGCAGAAATCCGTTTTCCGGAAGACGAGGTGCCTGCGGTGATCGGACGGCTGGTTACAGACTGGGACTCGGTGGAGGCGTTGCAAGTGCCCGGCTTGGATCGGGGCCGGGTGCCGGAGTATTTGAAGGCGAACAGGCGGACCGCGGCGCGGATTCCCGACAAACCGGTGTTGGCCGGGTGTATCGGACCTTATTCGCTGGCCGGACGTTTATACGGAATGACGGAGATTATGCTGGCCTTGTATCTGGAGCCGGAGGTAATTGGCGTATTGCTCGATAAATGTACCGATTTTCTGAAAGCTTATTGCCGGGCTTTGAAAGAAACGGGGGTGAACGGGGTGGTGATGGCCGAACCGGCTGCCGGTTTGTTGTCGGACGAGGATTGCCGGAATTTTTCTTCCGTCTATGTGCAAAGGGTGGTGGAAGCCGTGCAGGAGGAGTCTTTCCTGGTCATATTGCATAATTGCGGGAACACTGGGCATTGTACGCCGGCGATGGTGGCTTCGGGGGCGGCGGCTTATCATTTCGGGAATAAGATCCGGATGATCGATGCGCTCGACGCTTGTCCGCCGGATACGTTGGTGATGGGGAATCTCGACCCGGTAGGTTTATTTAAACAGGGAACGCCTGAAGAGGTGAGAAGCGAAACTTTGGCTTTGTTGCGGGCTACGGCTGCTTATCCGAACTTTGTCTTGTCGACCGGCTGCGATATTCCGCCTGAGGTATCGCCGGCGCATATCGAGGCTTTTTATGAGGCTTTGGAGGTATATAACCGGGAAGTAATTGCTTGAATAGTAGTTGCCGAGAAGTGAAATTTGATTTTTTGTGAGCACTTGACGATCGAGAGGGAGCGGGAAATCCGGAAAGAAGGGAGGCGCTATCCGCCAAGAATGCCGGAAAAGTCCGGAAGCTTCTCGGATAGCCCGGAATGGCCGGAGGGGCGTTTCGCTCGTAGGCTGCTCCCTTCTCTTTTTTCTGTATACGCTGAAACGGCGTTGCGGCGGCCGGTGCCTTTTCCGGCAACCGGCCTCTTCGTCGGCGGGGTGTTGGGGGAGGTTTATTTCTCTTCGTCGATAATCATCCCGCTGCCCAGGCAGAGCCGGTGCTCTTTATCGTAGACCACGCTGTATTGGCCGGGCGCGATGCCCTGGATTTTCCGGTCGGATTCGATGCGATACAGATCGCCGATCCGACGGATGCGTCCCGGTGTGAATTCGGGGGTATGACGGATTTTGAAGGTGATTTCCTTTTCGTCCGTGAACGTGCCCCAAGGATCTTCGGTAATGAAATCGAAACCTTGCATATTGATGATTTTTCCGTATTGCGTTTCCGGGTCGTACCCGTTGGATACGTAGATAATATTCCGGCGGATGTCTTTCTGGATCACGAACCAGGGGCCGCCGCTCAATCCCAGTCCTTTACGCTGGCCGATGGTATGGAACCAATACCCGTTGTGTTTGCCCAGCACCTTGCCGGTTTCCAGTTCGACGATTTTTCCCGGACGTTTTCCCAGGTAACGCTCGATGAAATCATTGTAATTTATTTTGCCTAAGAAACAAATTCCCTGGCTGTCTTTTCGTTTGGCGCTCGGCAGTTTTTGCGCTTCCGCCAGGGCCCGCACTTCGCTTTTCATCAGGTGGCCGATGGGGAACATCAGCTTTTTTATTTGAAGGCGCGTAATTTGTCCCAGAAAGTCTGTTTGGTCTTTTACCGGATCTTTGGCGGTCGAAAGCCATACTTTTCCGTCGATTTCGGTGGTCGTGGCGTAGTGGCCGGTCGCTATTTTATCGAACTCTTTTCCCCATTTCTCTTCGAAACATCCGAATTTGATGAATTTGTTGCACATCATATCCGGATTCGGGGTGAGACCCCTTTTTACCGAATCGATGGTGTAGCTTACCACCCGATCCCAATATTCGTCGTGCAGGGAAACCACTTCGAAACGGCATCCGTATTTCCGGGCGATATAGGATGTAATTTCAATGTCTTCCTCTGCCGGACAATCGATGTACCCGTCTTTGTCTTCCATGCCGATCCGGATATAAAAAATCGTCGGGTCGTATCCTTGTTCCTTCAACAGATGAACGACCACCGAACTGTCCACTCCCCCTGATACCAATGCTGCTATTTCCATAAATTATGTCGCTAAATATGCCGGCAAAGATAGGAAAAAAATGTGGATGGGCGGGGGTATTCTGTTTCTCTCTATCGCACCCCCCTCCGTCCGCCCGGGGCGCGGTCGTTTGGCTATGTGCCCGGTTTGTGCTATCTTTGTTTGGCTTATGCAAAGCCGAGGAAT
This sequence comes from Tannerellaceae bacterium, assembly GCA_048403675.1. Taxonomy (GTDB): domain Bacteria; phylum Bacteroidota; class Bacteroidia; order Bacteroidales; family Tannerellaceae; genus Parabacteroides. The sequence goes on from DBFJSK010000483.1 coordinate 4,925, forward strand.
AATAGATAATGAATGAGATAATTATATCGTTATGAAAGCAATAACATATTTCTGTGCGCAATCCTCCGGGCCGGAAAAGCCCTCCGAGACAGGCGCTTCTTTTTCTTATGTAGCCGACCAGGTGGCCGATTTGCAACTGCTCCGGTACCAAGTTCCGGGCTTTGAGAACCTCACGTTAAAGCAAAAACGGCTTCTTTACCATCTCTCGGAAGCCGCCCTGATGGGACGGGATATTTTATACGACCAGAACGGCCGTTACAACCTGGCTATCCGCCATACCCTCGAAGCCATCTATACGCACCCTGCCGTCGACCGGGAAAATCCCCAGTTCGAAGCTCTGGAGGCTTATCTGAAAAGGGTATGGTTCGCCAACGGCATCCACCATCATTATGCGGAAGATAAGTTCACGCCCGGGTTTACTTATGCGTTTTTCGCAGATTGTATCCGCAGGCTGAATCCGGCTGATCTGCCGCTGCGTCCCGGACAGACGGTCGATCAGTTTTTAGCGGAAATCGCTCCGGTGCTTTTCGATCCTGCTGTTATGCCCAAGCGCACCGTCCAGAGCGGCGACGACGATCTGATCCTGGCTTCTGCCAATAATTATTATGCAGGAGGCGTTACCCAGCCGGAAGTAGAAGCCTTTTATGCAGCCCGGAAAGCCGGCGAAGATACGCCTACCCCCGTTTCCTACGGGTTGAACAGCCGCTTGGTGAAAGAGAACGGCCGGATTTTTGAAAAGCTATGGAAGGTTGGCGGATTGTATTCCGAGGCCATCGAACGGATTGTGTCTGAACTTCAAAAGGCGTTGCCGTTTGCGGAAAACGAGGCCCAGCGCGTTATCCTCGAAAAACTGATTGAATATTATCAGACCGGTGATCTGAAAACCTTTGATGACTATTCCGTTCGATGGGTGGAAGATACCACCTCGGAAGTCGATTTCGTGAACGGCTTTATCGAAACCTACGGCGATCCGCTGGGCATGAAAGCCAGTTGGGAATCGGTGGTCAATTTTATCAATAAGCAGGCTACCCGCCGTACGCAGCTTATCAGTGAGAATGCCGCGTGGTTCGAAGCGCATTCGCCGGTCGACAGCCGGTTCAAAAAGGAAAAGGTAAAAGGCGTGAGCGCCAAAGTAATCACCGTCGCCATGCTGGGCGGCGATTGCTATCCGGCCACGCCCATCGGGATCAATCTTCCGAACGCCGATTGGATCCGGCGCGACCACGGATCGAAGTCGGTTACCATCGAAAATATTACCGAAGCTTATGACAAAGCTTCCGCCGGAAACGGTTTTAAAGAAGAATTTTGTTGGAGCGATACCGAACGCGGCCTGATTGAAAAATACGGGTTTATTACCGATAACCTGCATACCGATCTGCACGAATGCCTCGGGCACGGCTCCGGCAAATTACTGCCCGGCACCGATCCTGACGCCTTGAAAGCCTATAGCTCGACACTCGAAGAAACCCGGGCCGATTTATTCGGTTTGTATTACCTGGCCGATCCGAAACTAATTGAATTGGGCTTGGTTCCAGATGCCGAAGCTTACCGGGCCGAATACTATAAATACATGATGAACGGGTTGATGACGCAGCTTGTCCGCATCGAAGCCGGCAAACAGATTGAAGAAGCCCATATGCGCAACCGCCAGTTGATTGCTCGCTGGGTGTACGAAAAAGGAGCGCCTGAAAAAGTGGTCGAACTGAAAAAGCGTGACGGGAAAACCTATGTCGTGGTGAACGATTACCGGCGTTTGCGCACCCTTTTCGGGGAATTGTTGGCGGAAGTGCAACGCATCAAGAGCGAAGGCGACTGGGCTGCCGGCCGGGAACTGGTAGAAACGTACGGGGTAAAAGTCGATGGGGCGTTGCATGACGAAGTACGTGCCCGGTATGCGAAATTGAACCTGGCCCCTCATAAAGGATTCGTCAATCCGGTGATGAAACCCCTGCGGGATGCCAACGGTGAAATAACCGACATCCTGCTGGATTATAGCGAAGGGTATGTAGAGCAAATGCTGCGCTACAGCCGTCACTATGCTTATCTGCCTGTTTACAACGACTAATCACCCCCATCCGATGATAGAAGAACAAGTCAAATCGATACGCGTACGGCTGCGGCTGGCCATGAACGGTGTAATCTCCTCCAGTATGCGCGAAAAAGGCATCCGTTACCGGCTGAATTTCGGCGTGCCTTTGCCTGAAATTCGCGAAATCGCCCGGGCCTATTCCCCCGATCCGGAACTGGCGGCTGCCCTGTGGAAAGAGGATATTCGGGAATTTAAAATTCTGGCCACGCTGCTGCAACCGGCCGCTTCTTTTTCCTGCGAAGAGGCCCTTGCCTGGGTAAAGGAAATTCCCTATCCCGAAATTGCCGAACAGGCCAGCCGCAACCTTTTTTCGAAAATGGAAGCTGCCGACCGCTTTGCCGCCGAATTGTTCGATCGGACCGAGAAAGCCGGTGAAGAAGAGGAAAAGGAAAGCCTGTACGCCCGCGAGGTGGCTTTCCTGACGTGGGCCCACCAGTTGGCCGCAGGCGTCTTGCTTCCGCCTACCGTTTGCGACCGGTTGCGTACCGAGGCCCTCCGTACCTTAGACGGCAGCCGCCCCGCCGCCCCCTGGGCCGAAAAACAGGCCGCTGTGTTGGCCCTGAGGTCGTACGGACGGCTTTCCGAAACGAAAGCCGCGGAAGTGCTGAGCTGGCTGGCGGACTTTGCCGCCTCGGCCGACGCCGAACAACAAGAATTTTATAAGGAATTGAAATTTGATTTTGAATATTTCCGCTAAGGTTTTGCGTTTAAAATAAATGCGCTAACTTTGTCGCTTGCGTTAAGTCTCTCTGTAAAGATGGAAGCAAAAACATACGGCGAAATAAAAGATTTGTTTACCGAGTATCTTATCGAGAAGAGACTGCGGAGAACCGAGGAACGATATACGATATTCGAACATATCTGCGCATTTCCCGGCCATTTCGACATGTGCATGCTCTGTCAGGAACTGGAAAACGATAACTACCATGTTTGCCGGGCCACCGTATACAACACCATCGAGGTGCTGGTAGAAGCCGGTCTGGTGGTACGCCACCAATTGGCAGCCCAATCGGTTCAATACGAACTCAGGCTGCTGGCCGATACGCATCTGCATCTGATCTGCACGCGGTGCGGAGCGATTCGCGAAGTAAGCCATACCCCTTTCATGGAAAAGCTGGTCTGGCTGAAAACGGCTCGGTTCACGCCGGAGTTCTATTGCCTGTATGTCTACGGACTGTGCAGCAAATGCAAATTCCGGATGCAACATGCCGTAAAATAAGCTATTAACAGCCTATTATATAGAAAAAAATGAATAAAGTAGATGTTTTATTAGGATTGCAATGGGGTGACGAAGGCAAAGGAAAAGTAGTCGACGTCCTGACTCCTAAGTACGATGTAGTGACCCGTTTCCAGGGAGGCCCCAATGCCGGCCACACGCTGGAATTCAACGGTGAAAAATATGTACTCCGTTCGATTCCGTCGGGTATCTTCCAAGGCGGCAAAGTCAACGTAATCGGCAACGGCGTCGTACTCGACCCGCTTCTCTTCAAACAGGAAGCCGAAGCCCTGGCCGCCAGCGGACACGACCTTACCCGTCAATTATACATTTCGAAAAAGGCTCACCTGATCCTGCCCACCCACCGCATTCTCGACGCGGCTTACGAAGCCGCCAAAGGCTCCGGCAAAATCGGCACTACCGGCAAAGGCATCGGCCCGACCTATACCGACAAAATCAGCCGCAACGGCGTCCGTGTGGGCGACTTACTGCACAACTTCGATCAGAAATACGCCGAAGCCAAAGCCCGCCACGCAAGCATTTTGCGTTCGCTACACTACGACTACGATATTACCCAGTTGGAAGCCGAATGGTTCGAAGCGCTGGAATACCTGAAACAATTCAAGCTGATCGACAGCGAACATGTCGTGAACAACTTCCTCAAGGAAGGCAAACGCGTGCTGGCCGAAGGCGCCCAAGGCACGATGCTCGACATCGACTTCGGTTCTTATCCCTTCGTCACCTCTTCAAATACGATTTGCGCCGGATGCTGTACCGGTCTGGGCGTTTCCCCCCGCAACATCGGCGATGTATACGGCATCTTCAAAGCCTATTGCACCCGGGTAGGCAGCGGCCCTTTCCCCACCGAACTGTTTGACGAAACGGGCGATAAGATCGGCCAGCTCGGCCATGAATTCGGCGCCGTAACCGGCCGTAAACGCCGCTGCGGATGGATCGACCTGGTGGCCCTGAAATACGCCGTGATGATAAACGGAGTAAACCAACTGATTATGATGAAAAGCGACGTGCTCGACAGCTTCGATACGATCAAAGCCTGCGTCGCTTATAAGGTAGGCGGGGAAGAAGTGACGGAATTCCCGTACGAAATCGACGAAACGGTGGAACCGATTTATGTCGAATTGCCCGGATGGAAAACCGATATGACAAAAATGCAGAGCGAAGACGAATTTCCCGAAGAATTCAACGCATACCTCGATTTTCTGGAAGGCGAACTGGGCGTACCGGTTAAAATCGTGTCGGTAGGCCCCGACCGCGCACAAACCATCGTACGCTATACCGAAGAAGAAAAGGCTTAATCTTTAGCATACCCGCTACAAAATGGCAGAAGACCACACCCTCCGGGGCAGCGCGCCTTCTGCCATTCTTATTTTGGCAGGCTTTTTGTTTCAAATAAGTGTATAACAACTAAACATAGAAATTTATGAGCATGTATTGGATTATATTTATCGGTTTCGCTTTATTAAGCTGGCTGGTATCTTCGCGGTTGAACAACAAGTTCGAGAAATATTCGAAGATACCCATGTCGAACGGCATGACCGGTAAAGACATTGCAGAAAAAATGTTGCATGATAACGGCATTTACGATGTGAAAGTAATTTCCACGCCAGGCCACCTGACCGACCACTACAATCCGGCCAACAAAACCGTGAACCTGAGCGAATCGGTCTATTACAGCAACAGCATTGCCGCCGCCGCCGTGGCCGCTCACGAGTGCGGACACGCCGTACAACACGCCCGGGCCTATGCGCCGCTGAAAATGCGTTCGGCCCTGGTACCGGTAGTCAGCTTTGCTTCGAACATCATGGTGTGGGTCTTATTGGGCGGTATGCTGCTGATTCATACCTTCCCTCAGCTTCTGCTGTTCGGTATCATCCTCTTCGCCACCACCACACTGTTCAGCTTTATCACTTTGCCGGTGGAAATCAATGCCAGCCAGCGGGCGTTAGCCTGGTTGAACAGCGCCGGCATTACCAACGCCTATACGCACGATAAAGCCGAAGATGCGTTGCGCTCAGCCGCTTATACGTATGTGGTAGCTGCCTTGGGTTCCTTGGCTACGCTACTTTATTATGTAATGATTTTCCTCGGCGCACGCAGTCGCGATTAAAAAAAGAAGACTTCCCGGGGGGAAGCGAGCTAACCGCAATACAACGAGATAAAGAAAGAATCCGGAGCCATTTCATCCCAGGCGCCGGATTTTTTTTATGCCTCCTCCTCCTCACACCGTTCCGGACTATCTTTTACAAAAAAGGCGGCCGTCTAAAAAAAACAAGCGAAAATCAATCGCACAGCCTTCCAAAAGTAGCCGTCGGAAAAACGAACTTAGGCGATTAACTTCCGAATTCTACCTAAAAACATTACCTTTGCAGCCAGAATAATAAATAATAAAATCATGCAAAAACCCTCCATACCCAAAGGAACCCGCGACTTTTCGCCCGAAGAAATGGCGAAACGTAACTATATATTCA
>DBFJSK010000484.1:0-3262 GCA_048403675.1 Tannerellaceae bacterium
GCCGCCTCTGTTCCGGGCTGCCGTCCTGCAACTGGAGTCCGGCCGTTCGGCGTCTATCTATACCCGTTTATTGGTGCGCTACCCGGAAGGACCGCTGCGGAATGAGGTACGGAAAATGCTGGGACTCGGGGCCGAACCCTGAAATTTCCCGGTAAAAGTAACAAACTGTCGTAAGAAAGACAAAAGATAAAAGTAATTGCGATGCCTAAGAAAAGAACAAATGTTTAACCCTTGAAAATAAAAGAGATGAAAAGAAATCGTATTGCATGCATGTGGCTTGCCGTGTGGGCGGTCATGTTAGCCGGCCCCGTCTGGGCCCAGAAAAATCTGGAGGCGGTCATCGACAAGTATAAAAACCTGAAATCGACGGACATCAATGTCATTACCCAAAAAGATCCGAAAACATTAAAACTACAGCAAATCGTGACGACGATAACGATTTATGAAAATGTCCCCCAAGTCGCCGCCGAAGTGCTTGCCGCTTTCGAAAAAGACAAGCCGGAATCCTATCAAGCCATCGATGTCCGGGAAAAAGGCCGGATGCAACCTTTTTATAATTTCAGGGTCGACAACAGCTATTTTTCCTATGCCATGGCCGAAGATGAGAAATCGGTAGTCATAACTAAAATCGAGCGGCCCGAGGAACAGATCAGCACACGTCGGAAAATAGAGTAGATACATAATTGAAAGGTGTATACTATATAATGTAGATTGAGTCACTTTTAAAGCCGGCTCCTGCTGGGAAGCAGGAACCGGTTTTCTTTTGAAGATCTCCCCGCATCATGCAGACCCCCTTGAGACGCGCTCTCGGCGCAGGGAAAACAAAGAGGTAATCTGTACAATAAAAAGCAAATTTTTTGTACTTTTGCGCCGTGAAAGGCAGCAGGAAAAAAATCGACACGGTGGCCGGTTCCCTTCTTGTACATCGCCTGTCGGGAAATCGGGAAAATAATATTCAAAGCCGTCCTTGCGCCTCGTTAAGCAGAATGGAAGAATGGCCGTTTTGCTTGAAACTTAAAAGAGCGGTTTCTCGCAACTCATTAAACTGGATCGGAAATGTCTGAACACACGTTGAAAGATAAATTGGCTAAGGGATTATTTTGGACTGGATTCAGTAACGTGTTACAACAATTGCTGAACTTGATTTTCGGTATATTTCTGGCGCGTATTTTATCTCGCGCGGACTACGGATTAGTGGGGATGTTATCCATCTTTTCCTTGATAGCCGGAACTTTGCAAGAAAGCGGATTTACGGCGGCCTTGGCGAATAAAAGAGAGGTGCGCAATGCCGATTACAATGCCGTTTTCTGGTTCAGCGCCCTCACCGGACTGTCCCTTTACCTGATCTTGTTTTTCTGTGCTCCGCTGATCGCCCGTTTTTATGATCAGCCTATTTTGATTCCGTTGGCACGCTATTCGTTTCTTGGTTTTTTTATTTCCAGCTTAGGTACCGCTCAAAGCGCCTACCTGTTTCGTAACCTAATGGTCAAGCAACGGGCGATAGCTACGCTGCTGAGTTTGACGTTGTCGGGCATCGTCGGCGTGCTGATGGCCTTAAACGGAATGGCTTTTTGGGGAATCGTAACGCAAAATATAGTTTATATCACCACGTTGATCGGCCAGTTTTGGTATTTTTCTCCCTGGCGTCCGGCGTTCCACATCGATTTTCGTCCCTTGAAAGGCATGATCGGATTCAGTTGCCGGCTACTTATCGCAAATATTTTCAGCCATATTAATAACGGTATCCTTACCGTTATTTTAGGAAAGTTTTATTCGGAGCGGGAAGTAGGGGATTATACCCAGGCCTCAAAATGGAGTTCGATGGGCTCTTCCGTCGTTATCGGCATGATTAACGGAGTAGCTCAGCCCGTCCTGGCAAGCGTAGCCGACGATCGCTCGCGCCAAAAGCGCGTATTTCGGAAAATGTTGCGTTTTACGGCCTTCGTGGCTTTTCCGGCTTTGTTCGGCCTGTCGTTTGTGGCTCCGGAACTCATCACCATCACGATTACGGCCAAATGGAACGCCAGTATCCAAATCTTGCAGCTCCTTTGCATCGGAAGCGCTTTTACTTCGGTCTGTATTCTTTATTCGAATCTGATTATCAGCAAAGGAAAATCGAATATTTATATGTGGTGCACGGTAGCTCAAGGATTGGTGCAAGCGGCGGTGATGTTTGGCTGCTATCCTTACGGCATTCCGTTTATGATTAACGTATACGTTGCCATTAACATAGGGTGGCTACTGGTATGGCAATATTTTGTTTGGCGGGAAATCCGGCTCACCTTGTTTGAAGCCTTGAAAGATATTTTGCCGTTTGCGCTGATTGCCGCGGCTACGATGGTGATAACCGCTTTTCTGACTTCGGCCATTGCTAATTTATATATTCGTTTTTTGGCAAAAGTTCTGGTGGCAGGTTCCATTTACACATTCATTATGTGGATAAGCCAGGCCGTCACGTTCAAAGAAAGTTTACACTATCTTCTTAAAAAAAAGTAAAGGCGCCTCACCCTGTCGTTTAAGCAAGCCGGCTTGCATGTATGTTCCGCTTGCGCGCTCTCTCCCTTCTCGCGGAAGAACTTGTATTTTGGCAGTAAATGCTTATAAATCCAGAATTTTTGTTAAGTTTGTCCCCAAAAGCGAAGAGAATGCAAGAAAAAATAACAAGCACGCAAACGATACCTGTTTATTTTACTTTCGACCATAATTATGTCCTGGGAGCCAGGGTAGCCATGTATTCGATGCTAGAGCACGCTTCAGACGCCTATTTCTACAAGCTCTATGTGCTCCATGCCGATTTGAAAGCCTCTACACAACGTCGGTTGAGGAAGACAATTGCCCCATTCAAAAATGCTTCGTTAGAATTTATCGATGTTTCCCGATATGACTTCGGTTGGGAAAATTTGACAAATAAAGCTTATTTCTCGAAAGAAGTTTTCAATAAATTGATCGCCGCCGATATTTTTCCCCAATACGACCGGATCATCTGTTCCGATGTCGACGTGGTATTCACGGGAGACATTTCGGAATCTTATTTTTTGTACGAAGACGAATTTTTCTATTATGCGGGCGTCCGGCCTATTTTGAAAAACAACAGTGTCGATCATTATACGGAAAACTATAGCCAGGAAGAAATAGACATCATCCGCCGGGGAATTTCCGGCGGATATCTTTTGATTAACTTAAAGCATATCCGGGAAAACCGGATGCAAGAAAAGATGATCGATTTCTGTAAAAACAATTTGGCCCGGCTTTACTTGCCGGA
>DBFJSK010000485.1:0-12920 GCA_048403675.1 Tannerellaceae bacterium
CATAAGCATCCAATTCAAATTCCATGCTTATATAATTCGGATTCCATGCTTATGTATTTTCCCCTTCTTTGAAATCATTGAAAATCAGCTAATTACAAAAAGAGACCAAGTAGAACTTCGCAGGCTCTTCATGCAGGAAAGGCTTATTGTCTTTTTTGCGGGAAATTTCCAACCTTTTATTCGTTCCGTTCCCGGTGTTCATTTTTTTCCCGTTGGCTACTTCGTTCCTGTTATTCATTCCGTTTCCGTTGGCTATTCCGTTCTCTTCGCCTATGCCATTCCCGTTGTTCATTCCTTTTCCGTAGGCTGCTTCGTTCCCGTCGTTCATTCCGTTCCCTCTGGTCGTTCCTTTCTCTTCGTTCATCCCTTTCCCTTCATTTATCCCTTCTGCGTTTCCTCTTCCTTCAACCTAGCCGTCTCCACCTTCAGCAACCGGCTGCGCAAACGTTCGGCCAAACTCTTGCGGATACGCAAGGTCATTTCGCAATCCATATCGTACGTCTGGGAAAGAACCGCCGGATGCTCTTCTTTCACCACGCGCATAATCCCGTTCAAATAAGGATATTCAAAAATCACCGTCATTTCCTCGTCCACCGTACGCTCTTCCACCTCGGCCGCCGCAATCGCTTCGGCCGCCGCCGTACGGTAAGCCACCGTCAGCCCGCTCGTACCGAGTTGGATGCCCCCGTAATAACGCACCACCACGACCAGCACGTCCGTCAATCCGGCCGAATTGATCTGGCCCAGAATCGGTTTGCCGGCTGTAGAAGAAGGTTCGCCGTCGTCGTTCGCGCGAAACTGCAACCGGTCGGGACCCAGCATATAAGCCCAGCATACATGACGGGCATCATAATATTGTTTGCGGAATTTCTCCACCTCCCGTTTCACTTCCTCCACCCCCCTCACAGGCAAGGCGAAAGCCAGAAACCGGCTTCGCTTCTCGGTATAATACCCTTCGGAGGGCTGTTTGATTGTTTTGTAACTGTCGTCGATCATTCGGCGTTTTTTGAAAAAATACACACATCACTCAATTCAGAGGCGAAGATAATACAAACCCGTCATTCAACCAAACCGCCCGCTACCTTCCCATCCCGCCCTATCCCCTCAACGATACGGCCCACGCCCACCCTACCCCCTAAAAAAAACCTTCGGCCCCTCCTTTTTCCAATCTGTTTCCAGCGGAAAAAAAACGAAAGCCGAAGGCAAATACAAGACAACATCAAAGGAAAAGGCCCGGATCAACCTGCTACCGAAACGCCCAAACAACGCCCCGTCCCGGGCCTTCTTCCCTTTTTCTTATAAAGAACCGGATCGCTATCCAACCGGATCGCTACATAACCCAATCAAGAGACAACCGAATCAGGACACAACCGGGTCAGGATACAACCGGATCAAAATGCAACCGGGTCAAGAGGCAACTCCATCAGGAGGCCACTCCATCAGTGCCCCACCGATGCACCCCCTGCCGATGCACCCCCCACCGATGCCCCCCACCGACCAGGCTCCTATCCCCTCCTATTTCTTTTCGATCGTGGGATAATCCTTGCCGTACACCCACACCCAATTCATACCCGACGCCGCCGTTCCGGCCCGCAGCGCCTCCATCAACGTCGCACACACGGTGCTGCCGATCGTCACCTGCGTAGCCAGCACATTCCCGTCAGGGGTGAAAAAAGTACACCGATCCAACGAAGACGCCACACCGCCCACAGCCTGCAATCCCGGGCATTCGGCCCAGTAACACTGCGCAATCATCACCCCGGCAGCCGCCCCTCCGGCCAGCGTGCCCCTATTCGAAGTCGGCGCCGAGCCTTCGATACAGCCCTTCACCCCGTCCGAATAAAAGAAACTATTTGTCAACGCACCCGCTTCGAACCAACCCACCAGGCCGCCCGCATACGCGCCGCCACGCACCCGCGACTGGGCATAACACCCCTCCAGCACAACACCCGTTCCCGGCGAAACCGCTCCGACCAAGCCACCGGCCGCCTCCGTATCCGTGGCCTTCACCTCGGCTACCGACGAACAGAAATACAACTCCGTACCCGCTTGCGCCGTGCCGATCAAACCGCCGGCCGCCCCCGCGGCGGGAGCCACCCGGCCACCCAGCGCATGACAATTCGTAATCGTCGCCGTTCCCGCCGTATTAGCCAACATGCCGCGGCCCGTCAGCTCGCCGGCCGTCAGGTAAAGATTCCTCACCTGCGTCACCGTTGCCGCCGCCGGAGCATTCGCCCCTACCCGGTCGAACAACGCATTCGCCCCGTCGGGCAACGTCATCGTATGCCCCTGGCCGTCGAGCACCAGCCCTTCAAACGCCATGCCCGACAAACGCGCCGCCAAAGCCGCCGGAATCGCCAGATCCGCATACAAGCGCACCACCTTCTGGCCGCCTTCCTCTACATACAAAGAATCCGGCAGCGAGCGGGCAGGGTCCGTGCTCTCCAGGTAATCCGCCAGGCACTCCAGCCCCTTCGTGGAATAAACGCCCCGGTTCGGATTCGCATACGCCACTTCCTCCGTAGCCGGGCCTTTCCATTTCACGATATAGGCCCCTACGCCCACCCCGTAATTCTCCGACAAATCCATCTGGATAGCCATATGCTGCCCGGCCTGCAACTCGGTGAGTTGCGCCTGCGGGATCGAAGCGAGCGTACCGTAAAACTTCCGGCCCCCATAGGTAATACAAAAATCGCCGGCCGTGGCGAAATCCGTACCCAAAGCCGCCGTCAGCGGCGGCAGATACAGCGTAAAATACCCCTCCTTATCATAATACAAATCGGTAAAAGCCAGCATCAAGTTCTGCGCGCTCTTCGCCTCAGTCACCCGGAAAGGCGCTTTATCGTCGCCCACAGGCGTCTGGGCCACCTTCCACTCGGCGGGAATGGCCAGAAACTCGATGGTCACGCCTGCGGCGGCCGTTTGATGGATCGTTTCGTTGTTCCAATTTCTCAGCTTCATGCTCAGCTTCGAAACCAAGTGCCGGAAAGGCAGCGTCACCGAGGGGCTGACGGGGTACTCATTGCCCGCCGACAAGGCCCCGATAAACACCTCCAACGGCGTCACGCCCACGTTGTCGAGCTTATCCTTGCTATCCGCCGGGGTAGCGGTATACACATTGCCGGCGACAAAATCCACACTCCCCTCGTTTCCTTCCGCCTCGATCGTCACCCCCGTAGGCGTTGTCCAGGCAAAGAAATCCGCCGTTTCGTCCAAATGATTCTTATCCCATTTCAATGCATTCAGCGCGTCCCCCTGAAATTCCAGCACGCCCTTATTGGCCGTCTTCACCTGGTAAGGCGCAACGGTAAGCGCCGGCGCCGAGGCTTGCACCTTGCGGATGCGAATGGCATTGATATAAGGCAACACCTCTACTTCGCCCTTCTCCGCATCGAAAGCCCCGCGCGTGGTTACCTTCTCGCTACTCCGCATCGTGGCCGCGAAATTGACGACATCGGCCGCCGGCGCCCCCCCCGTCGAGGTTAGTTTCATTCGAGCAGCCTGCCAGCGCTGCCAAAGCGGCCCCCATGAGTGGGCCTATCCAATTCTTCTTTTTCATCCCGATTCTGCGGTTAGTTGATTATAAAATAAGGAAAACCGTCGCCGTACAACGCCGGCCGATCCACCCACTCGAAACCGTCCGCCGGACGAGCGTTGTTCAGATCGCTTACCGTTACGGCACTGCCGCCGACTTTTCCATTCTGATGAATATTCGTCAGTGTGGCCCCGGCGTTCCCGATAAATACATCCGCGTTATTACGCGAAAAACAGTTGCGTATCACCACCTTGGTGGCGTCTGTCAGAGCCGGATCGTTCACCTCTGCGGCCGAAGCCACAAAGCCCCCGTCGGAAGCTGCGGGCAATTTGCCGATGGCAAAACAATTCAACACATCCGAAGCGCCCGTACCCTCGAAAGCCAGCCGTCCGGCAAAACCGCCCACCGAAGCACCCGCCACGGCGCCGGCCGCCGTACTGCTCACCCGGCCGGCGGCATAGCAAGCCTTCAGGGTGACATTCACCGCCACCCCGGCAAAACTGCCTGCGTCGCATACCGACGATCCCGGGGTGAGTTCCACCGCTCCCGTGGCCGAACATTTCTCCAACGCCCCGTACAAGCTGCCGGCGAATCCCCCCGCATGGACTTGTTCGGAAGCTTCGGCCCTTACGCCCAGCGAAGAAGCCGAAGCTTCCACCTTCCGGCTGTCGGAATAACCGGCCCAGCCGCCGATGTGCACATAGCCGCTCGCACCGGTAGAGCTAACAAACGCATTTTCGGCTTGTATGCGCGCCTCATGCACTGTGCTCGACGCGCCGGAATTATACCCGATCATCCCGCCGATATAACAGGTGCGCCCCGAAGCGGCCGTCAATCCCTGCACGGAGAAACCGCTCCCGCGAAGCGTACAGCCCGTAACCGTTCCTTCATTTACCCCCACCAGGCCGCCCACGAACTCGGCCGCCTGCGAACCTAGCACCTGATCGCCGGAATGGAAAACAATCCGGACGTTTTCAATCGTACCCGTGCCCAGGTTAAAGGCCACCAGCGTACCTACATGCCGCGCCGAAAGGCGGGCCGCCTTAGCCCCTTCTATGCGCAGATTCCTGATCGTGCCTTCGTTCTTGCCGAACAACGCTTCATACTCGCTACCCACGGCGCCGTTTTCATCGATGGCCTGCTGAACATAGAGATTCTTGATCGTATGGGCGTTTCCCTGGAAAATAATATTGGTGGAGATGGAAACCGGCGTGAACGATTGCGCATTGAAATCCACATCCCGGAGCTGAGTGACCACGGTAGTCGTTTTCCCGCCGGTCGTTTCGGTATAGACGTCGAGCACCTGCTTGCCGTCTTTCCGAAATTCCATTCCGTCGCGGATAGCGGCCAGGTAGGCGTTGATGTCGGCGGCAGAAAGGGTAACGGCTGTCTCGTTCTTGTTCCATTCCTGCTCTTTCAGATCGTCGGCCCAGTAGTTATCGGCCAGTTTGGTAATATCCAGGCTGTAATGCCGCCCGGCCTCCAAAGCCTGTTTCACCGGCACCAGGTGGTAAGGACTGAAATCTTTGAAGTGAAGCCTCAAGTCGATACCCGGCGCGGCCACGGGGGGCAGCAGATACGTCACGGTATAACTGCCGTCGCTGCCGGCCGATTCCGCGCGGCTGCCCACGTATCCCTTGCCCGGCTCGAAAGCGTCGGAAAGCTTGTCGCCGTCGGTTACGCTACCGCTGTAATTCGTTTCCTTGCCCAGATGGGTAAAGGTCAATTTGGTGAAAATATGGTTAAATTGCAGGTGCACGGCGCTTTCGGCCGGTATATCGGTGTAGGTGGCCACCATCGGATCGGCGCCGGTTTCCACGGCCGCCGCCGTCAGGTCGGACAAACTGAACCCCAGGGCGTTGCTGCCGGCCGTAGGATTCAGGGCGGTATTGTTTTTTATCACCGTGCCCCCTACCGTCACCGGCGGAATGTAATAGGCTTTGAAGGTAGCCGCCGTGGCATTCCACGGCCATTCCAGGGTGGTGCCGTCGGAAGCGCTCCAGGTTCCGGCGCCGTCGAATACCATGCATCCGTAGGCGGTAGACCGGCCGCTGCCGCCGACACTTCCGGCCAGGGTAAATTCGGCGTAGACGTGAATCACGTCGCCTTTGGCAAACGATTCTTTGGGGGAAGCGGCTTTCGAAAGGGCCGCGTCGTCGGGTAAGGAGGCGGTAATCCGGATGGCCCGGCCGCCGGGGGCTTGCTCGCCTTCCGTCTGGTCTTCCCGGCAAGCGGTCAGCCCCCACAAGAAGACGAGGGAGAGTAAAAAGGCCGGCCCTCGCTGCCGGAGCCATGTGTGTATTTTTGTCGTTCTCATACTGCTGTTTTTTAATTCGTTGTAATCAGGGTTCCGGTGGAGGTGCAGCCGCTCAGCGTACCGCCGTTGTTTTGCCCCACCAGCAAGCCGGTGGTAGCGGGAGCCTCGCCGGCTACCACCGCGGTGGAGGTGCAATTCGTCAGGCTCGCGCCCGCCTGTAGGGTGCCGACCAGGCCGCCGGTCGATCCGCCGCCCACGATAAGCGAAGCGTCGCCGGTTACATGGCAGCAATCGATACGGCCCGTAGCGGTCACTTCGGCCGCCAGGGCGCCGTAATGCGCGGGCGTAGGCGCAGCGTCTTTTTCTATCTGAATATCAGATAAGGTGAGGTTTTTCACTTCGCCGGAAAGGGTTCCGAAGAAACCCGAGCGGGGAGCGCCGTGCAGGGTAAGATGCGAAATGGTATGGCCCTGGCCGTCCAGCCTGTCCGAAAAATCGGTAATCACAGCGGAAGGCTGCACGGAAGTGGCGGGGGTATACGTAAAATCGCTCAGGATGAGGAATGTCCACTTTCCCGATGCGGCATCGTACGTACCGTACCGGGCCAATATATCGAGTCGGTCGGAGGCCGCAGGATCGTTGTAGGTGGCCATCCACACGTTGAAATCGGCAGCGGTTTCGATGCCGGCCGGCTTGGTGATGGCGATCGGCACCTCTTCCCAGCGGCGGATCTCCTCGGGTTCGATCACGGCCTGGTTGTCGCGCATGCGCACCATCAGCAGGTATTTGGTATTGGCTTGGAAGGAGCCTAAGGCGGCCGGTAAGGCTATGGTCATGGGCCGGCCGGCATTGTTTTCCAGCGTCAGCGAGACTACCTGCGCACGCTCCGGCTGTTTCACGCCGGCTTGGTACACGTCGCCCACCGGAACGATCGCATAGGAACAAGGCTCTGCTGCCCCTGTGGAGCCGGCCGGTTGGTAGGTGCCTGCATTGCCGGTCAGCTCGCTTACGCCGGCGGCTTCGTCGGCTTGTAAAAGCAGGGCGGTATTCCAGTCTTTGCGGGAAATGTTCGCCGTTTTGGCCAGCGGATAGTTCAACCGCAGGGTCACATCGGAGGTATTCGTCTCGAACCCCACGCCTCTTTTGACGATCAGCATGGCAAACTGGTGCGAGAAACCGAGGCTGATAAGCGAACCGTTGGAAATGTTATTGGCGCTGGCGGCCAGAAAGTCTTCGAAGCCGTCTTTCCATTTGCCGGCGTCCGCCGCGCGCCAGATGGAGACAGGGTATTCGGAGGTATTGACCGCCGACGACGCGCTGTAGGGATAGTAGGCATACACCCGCTGGGCCGTTCCTTCTTTCCAGATCAAGGCGTCGTCGCCGTCGGTGCTTTTGAACGATCCGCCGCTGTAGGCGAGTTTTTCGTTGTCGGCCGTGAGTCCGGTGATCGAGAAAAAACCGATTTCGTCGCCCGCGGCGAAGGTTTCATAGGAGATATTGTCGCCGTTGCTCGCGGTCGCTTTGGTTTCCACAACCGGGGCTTGTCCGATAGAGGCGATAATCTCGGCCGAGGTTCCGTGCCGGCCGAGATCGCCGATCGGCGATTCCGAACTGCAACCGGTTGCCAGCGAGAGGGTCAGCACGGTTGCCAGATTGATAAAATGATAGGTTGTCATACGTTGATGCTTTTTACATAAGTGAAATCGGATAGCGAAGAGGGCGGCCAGGTTGCGCCCTTCGCTCTCTTTGCCTTAAAAAATACCCGCCGCCACCGAGGCGCCCGGTTTCAGTTCGGTTATCAATTCGTCGTGGGCGATACCCTGAATCCGGTAGTTATTGAGCCGCTCCAACTTATCGTAGAAGGCCGTGACGGGCGTCAGGTTCTTTTTGTCGGCCACCTGGATGTTGCGCGAGAGGGTAAACGTCCAGCTTCCTCCGCTTTCCACGCCGTAACGCAGCAGCGCCTTGCGGTTCTTTTCCGATTTGTCGGCCTGGTAGGCGTATACTTCACCGTCCAGTCTTTCAGCTCCGTCTCCGTATAGATACCGGCCGGTTTCGCCACCACGCCGTGCGAACCTTTATACTGCCAGTACACCAGGGTGACGCCGGTAAAGAACACCGTGTAATCGGTATTATCCGTCACCTTGGCCGTCAGCAACAACCGGTAGCCGGCCCGGAACACCAGCGGAATACTTTGCGATTCGGCCGCTCCGATCGCCTCGATCATGGAATAGGGCAGCTTGCGTTTATATACTTTCTCGTGGCCGCCGTCGGAGACGGTTACCTTCAATTCCATCGCATCGGTACGTGCCTGGGGCGGCAACAGTGTCGCCCAGCTTGATGCCGAAGCGTCGGACGTAGCGTTCAACAGCATCTCCGCAGGGTCGCCCGCGGGGGTGACCTGGCCGGAGGCCCGGTCGAATCCGAACTTCTCCCGTACGGCGCACAAGGATACCCGGCCGATCGCGGCGCCGGGGGACAGATCCGAATCCAGTTCCACCCGGACGGCGGCCATGCGGTGCGACAGGACAAATTCCAATTCTTTCATCCACGCGGAGCAATCTCCCCAGAGAATATCGTTTTTTTCCGGAAATAGCATTTCTTTCTGCTCGTTCTCGCCCACGTTCGAGAGCGTAAAATACGCGGTTCCGCCGGAGGCGTCGGGCGTGATATTGGCCCAGTAAAGGCCGGTTTCCCCCAGTGTACCGTTCGTAAGCGTGACGGATTGTACGGGCCAGGTCACCACGTTTCCCACTTCGGTTCTATACCCCAGGTAATACGCCCCGTCGGCCGGAATCAGCGTGGAAGCGGATGTACCCGTGCTGTAAAGGGTTTCCGCCACGGAGGCAATCCGTAGTACGCCCCCGCCCTCCGGCATACCGTCCGCCGGCACTTCGGAAGTGCAGCCGGGGCCGATAAATGCGAAAAGCGCCGAGGCTGCCAGGCCGCAGAAGAGGCGGTCGATCTTTTTAGTTTTCATATGGCTTATCATTTTTTTCGGTCTGTTTTATTGAGGAATCAAATCGCCTACATCCGCCTTATCGTCCAGCCAATCCTCCAGCGTGACCTTATTGAGCATCACCTTCTGATTGCCAGGCCCCGACAGCACGGTAAGCTGAATGGTCGTAATCTTCTCCTGCTCCAGCAACACCGTGTTGGCCGTAGGCGGCGTATACGAATAAGCCGCCCCGTTGAGGGTAAAGAGGAGTTGTTTACCTCCGTAGAGTGTTTGCTTGGGAAGGATGGCCGAGAAGGTGTGGCAATAGGCCTCGCGGCCGTTCACCGTAACCGGGCCGGTTACGCCGTCGGAATGCATGCGTATATCCTCTACGCCGCCTGATGGCAGTCCGATGCCGAATATGCCACCCGCAAGGGTACGGTTATTATACGTCACCGTATAGCGGTAATGCTTCCCCGCCAGGGTAGCGTCGAGCGCGGCGTGCGCCGGATCGGGAAAGAAGCCGTCGGCCGTGGAGCCTTTAGGCAAAATCAGTTGTACCCTGAGCTGGCTCAGCAGATGCCGGAAATGCAGGGTGATGCCTTCTCCGCCCTCTTTCCAGGCGGCATCGTCATAAATGGCCCGCGCCGCCAGGAAGTCGTAGGCTCCGAACCCGGCGTCGAGCGCGGTCTGGTCGGGGGCTACTTCGTAGATGCATTCTTGCCCGCCGCTTACCCGTGGTTCGGGGTAGCTGGTGGCGGTAAAGAAATAGCGGCCGTTGCTGTTGGGCGCCTTAATATCTTCCAGGTAGATGCTTTTTACCGGTTCGGAACCGGGCGCAGGGCGCCAGGCCTGAGCTGTCCAGGGGGCCGTTTTATCGTCGCCGCCGGGCGCCTGGTAAATGCCTTGCAGGAAATCGTAGGCCTGGTCGAGGTTATTATGGGCGTAATAGATGCGAATCTGCCGTCCGGCGGGGAACGCTTTATAGGCCGATTCGTCGATGTCGCGATTGGTAGCGTCGATGTCGCGGTCGGTAGCGGCGGCCGAGCGCAGTCCGGCCCGAACCGTCAGCAAAGGGCCTTGCTCCTTCCCGCTTCCGGCATCGGGTGTCAGTTCATGGGTACAGCCGGCGGCGCCGAGCGCCAGCCAGACTATACCGGTACAGGTTATCAGTTCTTTTTTCATGCCTTCTTTTTAAACTTCTGATGTAAAGTGAGATGTAGTTATCTTCGTTGGTGATCCGAGCGGCCCGGTTTCGGTATTCCGGGCGCTTCCGCATCAGTTTTTATCGGGCGTAATCACGCCTCCGTCGATGACGGGCAGTTCCTCCCAATCGTGCACATCCGCCTTGATAATCAGATCCGGCTCCCGACCTGCCTTATCGTTCGTAATCAGGATAACGGTGTCTTTCGTTACGTGCTCGATGAGATAGGTACCGTCAACCGGCGTCACGACCACGCCGTCTACCTTCACCACCAGATCGGTCGCGCCGGCCGGCAAGGTATATTCGAACCGATCCTGTTCGACTACCAAGGTGCCCACTTCCGTGGCAGGCTGATCGGCCAGGTTGGTAATTACCGTCACCTGGTGGTATTTCTTATCGTACAAGATAAAGTGCATATCTTCGGTGATCGAATGGAAGGAGTGGTCGTTTCCTGCCGTAATCCCATCCATCACTTTTCCGTTGAGGGTGACGGTTACGGCTCCCGTATAGGCCGGATCGGTGGCGTAGCGGAAGATAAAATCGCCGCCGTGCTGTACAAAAATCGTCTGATTCGGCTCCCAATCGGGATACGACACCTCCGTGGCGCCCTGTACCGGCACGAGGATACGGTTCAGCTCGCCGTTATACTCATAGGTAATCCGGTGATATACGGTGGAGGACGGCTCGGTTTCGGCCGAGATAATGAGCGTAATATCCGAGGTGATCCGCGTCAGGGTGAAGAGCTGGTCGGGGTGTACGGTATACACTTGGCCGGAGGCGTCGCGTACCGAAACGGTCAAGTCGCTCAGGTAGCCCCAGGCGAAGTCGCCCCCGTCGGGTACGGTGATATATTCGTCGATCGGCCAGGGTGTGTAGAAGCCATGCTTGTACATCTTCACCCTCGAGGGGTTCGCTTCGCCCTCGAATACGTAATTCACCCGGTGAACCGGCTTTTCTGTGGCGGCGGAGATGATGATCGTCAGATCGGCGGTCAGATCGGCGAAGTGATAGAGCGTACCGGGCGCCAGGGCGAGGGTGCGTCCGTCCTCGGTGCGTATCGAAACGGCCAACCGGCTGTCGTAGGCGAAGCTGAAACTGCCGTGATCGTCTACATAGACGGTTTCTCCCGTTTTCCACCCGGTGGACAGATCGCCTTTGAAGACGGTCACATTCTCGCTGCCAGCCTCGCCTTCGAACCGGTAGCGTACGGCGTGTTACGTAGCCGGGCCGGGCGGATTCGTGCCCTCTTTCTGGCGGTATTCCAGCGGCAGGGCGAAAGTGTAGCCTTTGCAGGCGGCCAGTTCCAACGCGGGATCCATCGCCAAGGTGTAGACCGTATCGGGATGCTGCGGGAGCGTCACTTTGAAGGTGACGCCGCTCCGGGCGGCACGGGGGTAAACGATGGCCTCTGCGCTCCGCCCGTCCGGCTGCATCCGCGCCTGGAAAGCGGCGGGGTGGGAAGTGGTGAGCAAAAAGTCATGCCAGGAGAAGACGGCCGAGATGTCCATCCCTTCTATTTCCACCGTGGCGCCTGCCAGTTTCTCGTCGGCCTGCCGATGGCCGCCTTCGGGGTCGATCTCGGTTAAAGACAGTGAAAAGAGCAGGCGGCTCATTTGCCGGTAAAAGTCCAGGTGTACCGTGTCGGCGTCGTGGCCGATAGGGTCGGTGCGCTTGGCGGCGAGCAGGTCTAAAGCGGCCGGATCGGATTGGTCGGCAATGGAAAAGGGTGCTTTCAGCCCTTCGCCTACGGCTAACGTGTACGGATACACGCCGATGGCCGCGTAGCGCTCGCCTGCCTGGGGAGGGCCGACAGCTTCTTTATCGGATAGCGGCGCAAAGAGTTCGGTCGCAGCATCCGTCAGAAAATAAGGTTTCGACGCCGGCGTATACACGAACCGGTCGGTGGCGTCTTGCAACAGGATTACCCCTACCCGGCTGCTGTCGGGCCACTCTATCCGGTGGCCGTTGCAATACAGGCTGGCTGTCACCGCTAACGGGTTTTCCGTCCCCGGCTGGCAATCGGGCAGTTCTTTGTCAATGTCCATAATACAGGCATTGAAACCGGCCAGCGCCCACAAGCAGAGGAGAAACGATTGGATCCATTTTCTCATATCAGTCGTTATTTTGTGTGTGAACATTGTTGTTTTCTACTTGGGATAAATTCCGCCGGGCGGCTTCCGAAGGGGTTTTTCGGGAGGTTTCCCCTGCGGTGTTCCGGCAGGTTTCGGAAGGGGCTTGTCGTTGGCTTTCCAACCCGCTTTTCCCGTCGGCTTGGGAAGGGGCTTGCGCATCGATTTTCCGTTCGGCTTCCGATCCGGCTGCTACGGCCCGTTGGAAATGGCGAATGGCAACAGCATAGTTGTTGCGGGCAACGGCCAGCAGCCCGAGGGCGTTTTCGGCCGCAGCGCCCGGGCGGCGGGTACCCTGCATCACTCGCTCCAAGTAGCGGGCCGCCTCATCTGTCTGTCCGTCGGCCAGCGCGGCATGGGCGGCATTCACCAACGCCGTTTCATCGTCGGGAAATACCTGTACGGCAGTCCGCAGAGCGGCTTTAAACGGCTCCGAGTTCTCCGGATAGCTCGCGGCTACCTGCCAGATTTCCTCTAAACTCAATTGTTCCGGATGCCGTCCGATCAACTCGCGGCTTTCTTCTAATGTAAAAGCGCGGGCCGTATAGGCTACCGAACAAGTTACGCGGCGCACTTTCGGATAGATCGTTTGCGCCATCTGGCCGTAAGGTTGTCCGCCGTTCAGCTTACGCAGGGCTTGCTCGGCTGCGTCGCTGCGGTCGCAGATGCGCAGGGCGTCGGCCAGCGCGTCCGCCCCGGGGAAAGAAGCCGTAGCGAGAGCTTCGATCACGCCGTCCCAGTCCTCGCCGGCTCCCTCCGAGCGGAAGGGAATCGAAGCGCTTGGCCAACGCGCCGAGAGATATTTTTTCAGGGCGTCGGCCCGTCCTTCCGACAGGCGGCGGTTGGCGGCCACCGAT
>DBFJSK010000486.1:0-5406 GCA_048403675.1 Tannerellaceae bacterium
GGTTCGTCCGGTGGCTAAGCCCCACTTTTTCGAGTACCGCCTGCGCCGCCTTGCGCCGCTCCTGGGCCGACACTTTCCGGTACAGCAAGGGCAACTCTACATTATCGAGCACGTTCAGGGAATTAATCAAATGGAAAGACTGGAAAACAAATCCCAGCTTACGATTACGGAACTCAGCCATTTGTTTATCATTCATATCGACCGTACTAACCCCGTCGATTTCCACCATCCCCGATGTAGGCGTATCGAGCAATCCGATAATGTTCAACAAAGTAGATTTTCCGCAACCCGACGGCCCCATAATACTGAGAAATTCTCCCTTTTCCACTGTCAGGTTCACATTTTCGAGAGCGACCGTTTCGATTTCTTTCGTCCGGTAAATTTTTTCCAAATTCGTAAGTGTAATCATTGCGCTAAATTTTATCAGTTATTTATTTCCTTCACTTATTTATTCGCTCCCCGACAAGAAAGCGTCCTAAATTTCTTTTTATTCATAATGCAACGCATCCGCCGGCGCCATCCGCATCGCTTTACGCATAGGATACCAGATACCGAGGCCGATCATCACCGCCATCAGCAGGTAAGTAGCTCCGAAAGTAATCAGAAAGCGTCCCGCCGACAAAGGGATACGGTAACTATCCAATTTATCCAATACCATCATATTCACAGCATAGATCAAAATCGGAAGAATAGTTAGCAATAACAAGCAAAACCCCTCCAGATACATAAACCGGCGAAGCGAAACGCGGGAAGCTCCCAACGCCACCCGCAGCCCCATTTCCCCCTGGCGCTTCTCGGTACGCAGCCAGAACGTGCCGGTAATGCCGAAAAACACATTCAGCAACAAGAAAAAAAGAATCGCCATCTTTTGGCTGTTCTTATCTTCAAAATACCGAACCCGCCCTTCACACATTTCCTGAACCGACTGGATACCATACACATTGAGATTATTCACCATCAGCAAATCGCCCATTTCCGATAAAACGTTATTCATCTCAGCCCGGGTCAGTTCTTTTTTCATCCGTACACAAAATTCGGCGCTCGAAGGAGAAAACTTATTCACATACCGATTCAGTACCGGGCCTTCCAA
Source organism: Tannerellaceae bacterium (assembly GCA_048403675.1). GTDB lineage: Bacteria > Bacteroidota > Bacteroidia > Bacteroidales > Tannerellaceae > Parabacteroides. The sequence continues at coordinate 1,091 of DBFJSK010000486.1, forward strand.
CACTTCGTAATAACAAGGTTCGCTTCGCTCGTACGCCGAACGCCGCATAGGCTCAGAAACCGCAGCAATCACCGCTTCCTCCTCCGTATTCCCCAGTTTAACCCGGCGTCCTTTCCCTGAGCCGCCATGATAAAAGGCTTCTTCCAAATCTTTCGATATAATCAATGGATGGGATATGCCGGCCACCGAACGGGAGATCGGATTCCCATCGACATCCCGGATACGAAACACATCGAAATACTCCGGACTCACTCGCCGCACCTGGAAACTCTGTTGGGAAGCCAGCAACGTATCGCCGTCGACCGGAGCTATACTCCACCAGGAATTCCCATTCGAATAAGGACAAGAATAATAGCTCACACATACATTTTCGACTGCCGGATGCCGTCGGACCTGATCCATCAATCGCGTCAGATCCCCGGCCGATGAAGAAGCGTAGAGGGTGTCGGATAGCACATAATTCGGCGCCTTTTCGTTCAACATATCCAGTTTAAACCGCCACACGTTGGTAATATCGAAACCCAGCGGAGCCTGGAAGGTACGATAGTCCACCCAATAGCCGTCTATCAGCGTCCACACTGTCGCTAAAACAACCAGCAACTCCACAAACAACCAGCCATTCTGCCGCCGCTGGTTCCATATGATTTTAAGTATATGTTTAATCATCTTTCCGAATGTATGCTATTTGTTTTTCATTCCCCGTTTTTATCTCTCCTCGCTCAAAGCCGTTACAATTTGCTTTTTCGAAATTTTCCAGGCCGGGATACAAGCACTTAAAAAATTCAACAACACCGCAAAGCAAAGCGCAGAAATGAAAAAGGCCGGTTTAAAGAGCATGGCAGGCTCTAAGTCCACTTCTGCGTCCATCAAAAAATGGCGGCAGAAATAAAGCAACCCCACCGACAACCCCAGCCCCACCACGCATCCTACAAGCGTAAGAATCATATTTTCCGACAACACCTGGGTGATCAACCGCGCTTCCGACGCCCCGAAGGCACGCCGCAACCCCAATTCGCCACTCCGTTTCTGCACAGCCGAATGCACCACGCTCACCAGATTCAAAGCCGGCACCAGCAACAAAAACAACAACAGCCCCCCCGTATCAAAAAGATAATCCCGAAGCGTCACCTCCCGGAAAACGCCGTTATTGCCGATGGCAATTTCCAATCTATCCAAGGGATGGCCGGATAAAATTCCCACCGTATATTCCTTCTGTGCGCTGTTAAACCGCTTCATCTGCTCCTCCAATTCCCGGCAGACAGCCGCCTTCGCCGTTGTCGAAGGTGCCAACATCACGACAGAAAAAGGGCCCGCTATCCCCTCGCATACCGACTGCATCAATGAAGCATTGGTGGTATACGGCACCCACACTTCGGCAAACGCATCTTCGGCCGCCCGGCTGACGGATTTCACTACGCCGGCAATCCGATACTCCAGGTAATCAATCAAGATCGTTTTCCCCACCGCTTCTTCCGAACCGAAAAGAATAGCCGCCAGCCCGGAGGTAATCACGGCGATGGGAACCTCCGACCGGAAATCGGCTTCGGTAAAAGGCAGGCCACTAACAAACGTAAAGTCGAATACGTTCCAGAACCCCGGGTCGGTATATTTTACCGTATATTCTTCAAACAACCTCTTATGCGGCAAAGAAATCGGACGAACCTGAGAAGTAAAGGCAGTAACCGCACGAGGCGTTTTCAACGTATAATAACATTCTTTTACAACATGCGCCGACATTTTTCCGTTGTTGTTCCCGTAGTTATCCAGATGCCGGGCCAATGTTCCGTACACATACAGCATCCGGGGCCGATTGGATTCCGGGCTATAGCCGATCAGTTTGATCTGGAAAAGCAAAATAACCACCATAATCATAGCGATAGAAAGAGCTGTACCCAGCAAAGAGATCACGCTTACCAACGGCGTCTCCCGAAAAGTATGCCAAGCTTGTTTACAATAATGCAGTATCATGCCGAAGAAGGTTAGTCGGTTATTTTCAATTTGTTTTTATCCTTAAACATGCTCATATCGGAAACCACCACCTGGTCGCCTTCCTGCAATCCCTCGACCACTTCCACATAATCGAAATTACTATCGCCCAACCGCACATGGCGTTTCAAAAGCCGGTCGCCGTTGGCAACAAAAAGGTCATAGTCGCCCTTTCCCACATAATACGACGCATTCGCAATCCGCAACACATCCTCTTTCACCGCATTCATCACATACACATCTGTTTTCAACCCCGACCGCAAACGCGGATGGTTATCCACTTCCAGGCGCACGGAAAAAGAGATTACGCCATTCTTGGAAAGTGGCGTTACATCACTCACCATGCCGTCCAGCCGGTCGTTGCCGATCTTCACCACCGCCCGGCTGCCCGGAGCGATGCGGTCGCCATAGGTATCGGCAATCTCACCTTCAATTTTGAAATGCGACAGATCGGAAACGATGGCCACCCGGTTACCCTCCGACACCTTCGCCCCCACCTCGTTGTTCACATACGTCAAGACTGCTTTCCGGGGCGACAGGATACGGGCATCCTCCAGCGTACGGCGAGTTTCGGCCAAACTTTTGCGAAAAATATTCAACTCCAGTTCTTTCACCTTCAAATCGGCCGCCGCCGACGCCTGTTCGTTCAAGTACTTCTGTTCATCTTCTTTCAACTTCAGCATGCTCACATTATAATCCAGCTCCGCTTGCCGGACTTTATCGGTCGTACCCGCTCCGAGACTATCCAGGTAACGCTCGTTGCGAAGCTCCACTTCCTTTCGATTCAGTTCCATTCGCGACACCTTGAGCTTCATCTCCATTTCGGAAAGTTTGCTGCGGTTGATAATTCGGAGTTGCTCCAATTGCAACTGTTTCATCTGCTGCTCATCGAGTTGTTTTTTATAATCGGTTTCGGCGCTCTGTAAATCGAGCTTTAAGATAGGCGTGCCCACATCCACCGAATCGCCCCCCTTTTTATAGATTTCCATAATCCGGGAATTAATGGGAGAATTGATAATTTCCTCGAAGGCGGGCGCTACCTTGCCCGAAGCGCTTACCGACACTTCAATCACCCCCCTATCGACGGTCGATAAATACATATCGCTACGCTTCAGACGGGTCTGCATCCACGAAATGACCAGGGCGATCAGCAAGATGGCCGCGCCGGCGGCCGCGCCGATCTTCAGTATTTGCTTTCGTAACTCCTTGCGCCGAACTTCTTTTGATATTTCTCTATCCATATCTGGTTTTCTTTCATTTTCTGGCATTCGAGAGGCAAACTCCGTGCCAAAACGCTAAGAGATTGATTACAAGAAATCAGCCGTTCCGGAAACTGTTCGATTGTGAACACTCTGTCCGTTTTCAGCCGAAACTTTTCCGACCGGCTTTTTGTTCTATGCCCACGGGAAGCCATCTGGTTCCCCCCCCAAACCGTTAAAACAACAGAGCAATGAACAGGAAATGTATCGTATTCGCCCTTTTACTCTCGGTCGTACTGATCGGAACGGGCTGTAACAAAGACGACGAAGAAAAAGGCATCATCCCGGTAGAACAAGTATCGAAAGCCTTTGCCGAAAAGTATCCGGATGCCCAAGACGTGACCTTCGAAATTGAAGGGAATTATTACGAAGCCGAATTCCAAAACGACGGACGCCCTACGACGGCCTGGTTTACCGATCAAGGCCAATGGATGATGGAAAAAATAAAATACCCCTTCAACCAGTTGCCCGGCGCCGTGATGAACGCTTTCCAACAAGGCAGTTACGGGAGTTGGGTACCCGACGATTGTTATCTTATCCGCCGGCTCGACATGGGCCCTGTGTATAAAATAGAGGTAGAAAACGGCAACACGGAAACCGATCTCTACTATTCGGCCTTAGGCAATTTAATCAAAGCCATAACCGGCGGCAACGACGACCGTCCGCTGGTGATCCCCGAAAAAATAACCGCATTTATCCAGCTTACTTTCGCCGGAGCCGAATTGCTCGATATGCAAACCGGCGCCGGGGGGATTACACTCGCCTTGATGGACGGCTCTACCTATAAAGTGGCCAAGCTCAACAACCAGTATACTTGGCAAAGTACCACGTGGGCGCTCACGGAGCAAGAAGTACCCGAAATGGTACGAAACGGTTTCGCAGCTTCCGCTTATGGCTCCGACACGGTTCTCAGCATTCATATCTTGCTCAATGCGGACGGATCGTTTTATTTATACGAAGTGGAAAACGGCGGCAAACGCACCATCGCCACTTTCGACGTATTCGGCCAATTGGTAAAGGCCGAACCGGCCTAGACATACCCCCCGATTCGAAAAAGCTGCGCAACTTTTA
>DBFJSK010000487.1:0-4093 GCA_048403675.1 Tannerellaceae bacterium
GATCGGTATCGATTATTGCAGCTATCCGCAGGCGCGCACGTTTACAATGGGTTTGAATATTAACTTTTAATTAATCGGAAAATGAAAAAATTACTCATCATATCGGCTATCCTGACATCGGTGGTTTCCTGTACGGATTTGGATGTCATTCCCGACAGTCAGTTGACAGATGAATCGGCTTATAAGGAAAAGGCGGAGTTCTTGAACGGCCTTTCCGGTGTGGACGCCACCTTGGGCGTTTGGTCTGAAATCGTATTTAAGATGGGCGTATCGGCCGACGACATGATTATGCCGGCCCGTGGCGCCGACTGGAAAGGAGATTTGCAATCGGTTCAGCTCCATACCTGGACGCCCGAAAACGGAGAAATAAACGGAATCTATACCGGTATTTCCAAAATCATCGCCGTATCGAACGCGTATATTGACGTGATCGACAAAAGCAATTTTGCCGACGATGGCGACGTGATCCTCATGCGTTCGGACGCTCGCTTTGTCCGGGCTTTCGCTTATTTTCTGATGTTGGATCATTTCGGAAACGTACCCTTGGTGACCAGTTCTCTTTATGATGCGAAGAATCCTCCCAAGCAGTCTACCCGGGCGGATTTGTATACTTTCGTAGAAACGGAATTGAAAGATCTGATCGATCATTTTCTTCCTTCCGCTTCGGAATACGGACGTTGGAATAAGTATGTGGCGAAGACGCTTCTGGCCAAACTTTACCTGAATGCGGAAGTATACCTCGGGGCTGGGAACGCCAAATGGCAGGAAGTGGCGGAACTGACCGCCGACATTATGCAGAACGGCGGCTATGTGTTGGAAGATAATTTCAAGGATGTATTCAAGTGGGATAATTATACGAGCAAGGAAATGATCTTTCCGATGATCTGCGAGAGCCAGAATACGTATCCGGAGAATATCAGTTATTTGTTCTCGCTCACCGATTTGCGTGCCAAATACGGTTCCTTTGCCCAAGGATGGGGAGGAACGGCGGCGCTTCCTTCTTTTATCAAATCGTATGACGATGCGAACGACATTCGGTTGCAGGCTTTCCTGTACGGCCCGCAAGTAGATGCGGATGGCGAACCGATTATCGCCAAGGATGACAAAGGCGTAAGCCGTCAACTGGACTTTACGGTTGATTTTACATCGACCGATCCGGTGAATAATGCCGATCATTGGGACGGCGCCCGGGGGGTTAAATACCTGATGGACGGTATCGGGGGCACGATGGTGGAAAGAGGCTTGAATAATGACATGCCTATTCTGCGGTATGCGGATGTCTTGTTGATGCGGGCCGAAGCTTTATATCGGTTGAATCCGGCCGATGCGGAAGCGCTCAGGCTGGTGAATCAGGTCAGAACCCGCAACGGGCATAATCAGGTGTACGAACTGACGCGGCTCACGGAAGCCGACCTGTTGGCCGAACGGGGCCGGGAATTTGCCTGGGAAGGGTGGCGCCGGAACGACCAGATTCGTTTCGGACAGTGGACTACGGCCTGGGATTTCAAGCAGAAGAGCGAATCGTTCCGCACCTTATTCCCCATTCCGCAGGTACAAATGGATTCGAATCCGAATTTGGAGCAAAATACGGGATATTAATAAACGGAATGTAAAAGAGATCCGGTATTTTTGGTGCCGGATCTCTTTTTTTTAATTCAAAAGGACTATGCATAAACTAGGAGTGGTAGTAATGATGGGATGGCTGGCGGCAAGCGGCGCCGGCTGTTTGAGCTGTTCGGACTGGGAGAAAACGCCGGAGGCACCTTGGCAGTCGTGCTTCGAGGGGCTTTCCAACGGAGGGAAGAATGCCGACAAGCTGTATGTTACGGCAGGCAGAAAAGCACAGATAGTAGGTACGCAGGATGCTCGTTTCCCGGATCTGGGAAATCATGTGGAGGGAGAAATGGGCGGTATCTGGACGGGGTCGTTTAAGGTGGCGGACGGCTTTTGGATGAAACTGGCCGATGTGGCTTCGGATGAAGATTCCATACTCCGGGCTTCGGAGATGAGGGTGTATCCGCATCAAACGCAGTTCGATTTCGGAGAGGTATTGCAGGGATTGAAAGTAACCTCTTCCCAGTTCGCTTCGGATACGGAGCCGGGTATCGTGGTTTCGTATACGGTACAGAATACAACCGGGGAAGAGCGTTCCGTCAGTTTGGGATTTTTGCTGAATACGGATCTTTTTCCGGTCTGGTTTTCCGAAGAGAACGGGATTCATAACGGCAACGACCAGGTGGAATGGAATAAGGAAGGAGAATTGTTCACGGCGAAAGATTCGTTGAATAACTGGCATATGGCTTGGAAATGCGATCATAAGGTTTCTTCTTATGAGGTGGGAAAAGAATATGTGCCCACCCGCGGATCGACGACGCCTACCGGCATGTATACGATGCTTTGCCTCAAACCGGGCCAGAAAGAAATCATTCGGTACGCTGTCGCTTCCTCGGTGGAGAATGCCGGGAAAGCGATGGATAATTGCCGGATGCTTTTGGAAAATGGCGAGAAGGAGATGCTGGCGAAAAAGAGCTCCATCGAATCGTTATTGTCCGCATCCGAGATTTCGGTGCCGGATAAAAACATTGAAAACGCGTATTACTGGACTTTAATCAATAATCGCTGGCTGGAAACGGAGGTAGACACGATCGGCTATTTCCTCGGCGCCGGTGCGGTGGAGTATCCTTGGTTGTTCGGCTGCGATAATTCGTATGCTTTGCAAGGGGTGCTCAGAACGGGCAAATTCGATTTGGTAAAATCCACCTTGCGGTTGTTGAACGAGGTTTCGGAACGGGCGAATGGAAACGGAAGGATTATTCACGAGATGTCGAACAACGGCCTGGTGGGAAACCGGGGGAATACGCAGGAAACGGCGCATTATATCCTGGCGCTCTGGAAAACCTATACATGGACGGGGGACAAGGAACTGCTGGCGGAAATTTATCCGAACGTGAAAAAGGGCATCGCCTGGCTGACGGAAACGATGGATACGAACGGAGATCTTTTCCCGGAAGGATATGGCATTATGGAGGTGAAAGGGCTGAATGCGGAATTGATCGATGTGGCGGTGTATACGCAACAGGCCTTGGATGCGGCCGCCCGGATGGCCGAAGTTTTTCAAGAAGATAGTTTGGCCGGAGTGTACCGGGTAAAATCGGAGACTTTGAAACAAAAAATAAATCAAGAATTTTGGGATGAAGAAGCGGTCAGCTATTGCGATTTTTACGGCAGCAAGGAAATGGCCTTGCAAGTGGCCCGAGGGGCGATAGAGCAGGCCGGAAACATGGAAGGGGAAGACAAAGACCGGATCGTGGCTTATTACCGGAATTTGTACGACGAGATCGACCGGAATTATTCTTCGAATGTCCTTAAAGGCTGGTTTACCAACAAGAATTGGGTTATCAACACGCCGATGGAATGTAAAATAGCGCCCGAAGAAAGAGCGTTGAGGGCACTGGAAACGATTTACCGGAATAATTGCGGGGAGTACGGGCCTTATTTATCGGCGGTAGAGCGAAAGCATATGATGACCATTTCCACCGGCGTACAAGCGGTGTCGGAAGCCAATTACGGGCGGATAGACCGGTGTATGGACTATTTGCAGATGATTGCGAATACCTTAGGCCGGAATATGCCGGGGGCTATCAACGAGATGATGCCGGATTACGGATGTCCTTACCAGGCTTGGACGATCTACGGGATGGCGACCGGTTTGATTTCGGGGTGTTTCGGAGTGGAGCCTCGCGCCGATCTGAAAGAAATTACGATTACGCCGCAACTTCCGTCAAACTGGGAATCGATGTCGCTGAAACGACTCCGGATCGGAGATAACCGGATCGATCTTCGCGTCAAAAAAGAAAACAATGCTTATACGTTGACTTATTTATCGGCGGAAAAGGGCTGGAAGGTAAACTTCCGCTTTCCTGCTCAGAAAGCGACGTGGGTAAAAGTGAATAATAAACGGATGCAGATGTCGGAACAGGGCATTTTACTGGAGGATCAGCAAGCTCAAATCGAGCTGCCTTTGAAGTAAAAACACCAAGCGGATAGCGGAATGGAGCGTTTTTTTCTTTTATCGCAAAATTCGGCTATCTGC
>DBFJSK010000488.1:0-8999 GCA_048403675.1 Tannerellaceae bacterium
AAAACACAGCCTGACTCTCTCTATTTGACGACGCTTAATAGCCGGTCGGCCCGTTCTTTGCTCAAGGGGGCCGACGAAAATTATTATAATAAAGCTTTTTTGGCTACCAAAAGGGATTATCTGACTTTACGCTTGGGGCGTCTTTGCCCGTTTCCGGGCTTTACGACGGTGGACGAGCTGATCGGAAATAACAGTGGAATCGTGGGGGGGTATGTAAGTCCGTTGAATGAGCAAATTCGGTTGGCGGCCGATCGGATGGCGGGGCTGCTCAGCGGGATTCCGGTGGCCAATTATCCGCAGATAACGGAAACGAGTAAAACCTATGTTTTCGATTATCCGACTCTTTCCCTTTGGAATATACCGATGAGCGAACTGCCAGCGGAATCAATCTTTGTCAATAAGCCGTTCTACTTGCGTTATTTTTACCCGATTCTCTTGGTTCTTGTGTTGGCCTGTGCGACTTTTATGTGGGTTGTTATCCATCTCAAGCGGCAAAACAAACGGGAAGCGACTTCGAAGATGGAAGCTCAGAAGCGGTTGAAACAAGAAAAAGAATTTTTATCGTTTGCTTTGGAAAGCGGTAATATCTATACTTTTCGGTATAAAGATGGTATTTTTGAATTCGATAAAGAATTTTACCATTCGCTGGAGCTTCCGGTGCAGCCGATTACCGCCCAACAATTTTGTCAGGCGATCCATCCCGACGAACAAGCCGATTTTATCCAGAATCGCTATAAGTTGGATAATGGGTTTATCTCTCGTCAGATTACTCGCCGGCGGTACGATTTTAATGGAAAGGGGTATCTATGGTGGGAATTCCGGTATGCCCAGAATACAGTGGCGAAGGATGAAAAAACAGATGGCGGAAAGGTTGAGGTTAGCGGGCTTTGTCTGAATATTCAGCAAATCAAAGAAACCGAACAGAATTTGCGAAAAGCCCGCAAGAAAGCGGAAGAATCGGATCGGATGAAATCGGTCTTTCTGGCTAATATGAGCCATGAAATCCGTACGCCTCTGAATGCCATTGTGGGTTTCTCGCAATTGTTGAGTTCGGATATGCCGCTTAGTGCGGAAGAAAAATCGGAATTTACCGACCTGATCGATAAGAATAGTAATCTGTTACTGAAGTTAATTAACGACATACTCGATCTTTCGCGTATTGAAGCCGGCCGCGTCTCTTTTTCGTTTGAAAATTGCGACCTGACCCAATTGGTGGAAGATGTCTATCATACGCATAAGTTGCTGATGCCTGAAAACGTGGAGTTGCGCCGGCATACGCCCGGTGTGGCTGCTATTATTTATACCGACCGTTTCCGGCTTACCCAGGTGCTGACTAATTTTATCAATAACGCCACTAAGTTTACGGAGCGGGGCTATATAGAGCTTCATTACGATTATAGTGTCGATAAGCAACAGGTGCTTATCTCTGTTACCGATACCGGTATCGGCATTCCTGAAGAAAAGGTGCAACTGGTGTTTGAGCGTTTTCAGAAACTGGATGAGTTTGCGCAAGGTACGGGCTTGGGGCTGGCAATCAGTCAAAGCATTATCAAAGCTTTCAACGGTTCTATCTCCTTGCAATCGGAAGAGGGGAAGGGCAGCACATTTACCATTACCTTACCCTGCAATCAGCAGCCGGCCTGAAAACTTATTCCATCAGCCGGCCGTTGGCCTTGGCCTCTTCCAGCCATTCCGGTACCACGGTTTGCAAGAATTGCCTTTTGGCCGCTTCCTCGGCCGGCATATCCAACCCGATATATTGTTGCGCTTTTTCCTTGGTGGAAAGATCGGGCATCGGTACTGCTGCGGTAAATCCTTTGGCTGCCAACACCCGCGACAGCCGCAGACGGGCTTGCATCGTTTTGTCGAGTCCGTCGGCCAGGATACGGGTCACTTCCTGCGGGGCATGGAATGAGGCCCCGTGGGAGGCCACGACAAAATCCCATCGCCATTGTGCCTGGCGAAGTAATTTCAGTACCTTTTCCATTTGTACCTCCGACGCGCCTTTATCCCAGGCGAATTTTGCTTCGATATGCGCTTTTGTCAGTTCTTCTTCCAACCGGGTGCGGACGGCAACGGCTTTTTTCTGACGGTCGTATACGTTAGTGATGAGTTCCTCTTTTGTTTGCCGGTGGCAGACTTGGCACGTCTTTTCAATCATAGCCAGCGGGCTTTGGATGTGATGATTTTTGTAGCGGTTTACCTCTTTTCCTACATACGGCATATGACAATCTCCGCAGGATACTCCGCGTTGGGCATGAATTCCTGTTTTGGCCAATTCGAAATCGGGATGTTGGGCTTTGAGCAGAGGAGCCCGACTTAATTTATGCGTAAAATCGGTGAAATTGATCGTGTCGTAATAGGCTTCTATTTCTTCCATGGCGTAGCCGTTATCCCAAGGTAGTACGACTTCTCGCTGGGGCCCTTTGAAATAATATTCCGCATGGCATTGCGCGCATACCAGCGACTGCATTTCGTCTTCGGAGGCATTGTCTACCGGAAGCCCCAAGCGTTCGCAAGCTTCCGTTAAAAACGGCCGGGTAATCCGGAGTTCCATAGTTTGCGCATCGTGGCAATCTGCACAGCCGATCGGGTTGACTACTTCGCTGCCCAGGGCGCTCCAGGTTTTCCAGTAGAATGTATCTACTCCCATCGATTGCATCAGCCGGGGGACATCGGGGCTTTTACAGGCCCAGCAGGCAGCCGGTTGGGGGTCCGGATTCCAGGGCGTAGGTGCGCCTGTACGCAAGGTTCTGCGGCTATCTTCTATGGCATATAAATGGCCGCGTGGGGTGCCGTATCCTTTAGAAAAAGCGTAACCGGCCCATAAAACGACCAGATTCGGACGTTGGGCCAAGAGGTCGATCGCTTGATTGCCGTTGTAAAGGCTGTGGAAGGTGGTGTCTTGACCTTTTTGCCAGGAGCGGTATTCTCTCGACTGGCGTAGCGACATTTCCGTAGAGGGTGCGAAATCTTCTGTTTCCAAGGAGGAGACGAGCGATTGATCGATAAATCTGATTTCATCCGTGGGCGTGAAACAAAGGTAAACCGCCAAAAGACCGACAAGAAATATTCCCGCAGCCAGCCATTTAATACCCCACTTTCCCATTCTTGTTTTTTTCTGTTCGTTCATGTTCGTTCTTTCCCTATACTCTGTGCTGCAAAAATAAGGTTTTTCCGGGGATAACCGCCCGAACGACGGTTATAAAACCGGATTAGTGAAATTTTCTTCCGCAGTTCGTGCGAATGTTGTACTTCTTGTCTGCTTTCCGGTCGGGTGCGGAAGGTACGCTCTACCGATGATCGATGGAGCTGTCCCGGTTCGTTCTTTACCTGGCAGTCGCCCCTGGTTAAATCGTTGAAATAGGGAATCAATTACCGGCTTTTCCGCGCTGCTAAAAAAGCAAGGGCTTTCTCCATATCTTTCGGCGTATCGATTCCGATGGTTTCTTGTTGCGTAATGCCCACTTTGATTTTATACCCGTTTTCCAACCAACGCAATTGTTCGAGACTTTCCGCCCGTTCGAGCGAAGAGGGTTCAAGCTCTGTGATGGCTTTCAGTGTGTCTGCCTGGTAGGCATACAACCCGATATGTTTGTAATACGTATGTTCCTTCAGCCATTCCGTGTATTGCTTTCCGCGTACGTACGGAATCACCGAGCGGCTGAAATACATCGCTTCCTGTTGTTTATTGAGCACCACTTTCGGCGAATTGGGGTTAAACAATGCTTTTTCGAAATCGTCTTCGCTGCTGAAAGGCTTTACTAACGTCGCAATTTTCACTGCTGGTTCCGAAAAACAAGCTTTCAATGTCCGGATCTGTTCCGGTTGGATAAAGGGTTCGTCTCCCTGGATGTTGACCACAATATCGTATCCTGCGCCTACCTTCGTATAGGCTTCGTAACACCGATCGGTTCCGCTGCGGTGCCGGTCGGAAGTCATAACTACGTTTCCTCCGAAATCGCGCACTGCTTTTTCGATCCGTTCATCGTCGGTAGCTACCCACACGGCGTCGAGTTCGTCTTTCACTTGTTCATACACGCGGCGAATCATCGGTTTGCCGTCCATATCGGCCAAGGGCTTCCCCGGAAAACGGGTAGAAGCGTAACGGGCCGGAATAATACCGATAAATTTCATCATATCTTTTTCTATTTTACTAATTGATTTATATGCTTGTCCGGCAATCGTACTTTAGGGTTCGACTGTCTTTCCTTCGCTCAGGCGCACCAATTTATCTTGTTCGCCTACCAGCCATACAATATCTCCCTCTTCGAAAACCGTGGCGGGGGGCGGGTTCTTGATCGAACCGTTTCCCCTTTCGATCCCGATCACCAGGCAAGCTGCCCGGTCGCGGATGCCCGATTCGAGAATCGTCCGCCCGATCAACCGCGAACCGGCCGAGATCCGTATTTGTTCCATCTTTACTTCTTTATATTCGCTGGATTGGTTTGCTTCCGATTGCCGGTAGCGTTCTACCAGGTAATTGCGGAAAACTTCCAAATCGCTATCGGCTCCTACTACGACCAATTTGTCGAACGGATACAATCGCTCGTTTCCGCCCGGAATATTGATTCGTTTTTCACCCCGGATAATCGTTACAATATTGACGTTGCATTTTTGCCGGAAATTCAGTTCCTTCAATGTCTTCCCCATACTGGGGGAGTTCTGTCGCACTTCGAAATCTGCCAGGTGTAAATCGCGTTCGAGCATGTGATTGGCGAACCTGTGGCTGATAGGGGCCCTTTTTTCCAGCTCCGTTTCCCGGGCTGACAGGTTGGTGAAAAAATGCCGTTCCATCAGAATGGACTGTTTTTTCAACTTTTTGGAGAAGATAGCTACCGCAATCACACCCGCTGCTACCGCCAGCGTGATGCCTAATGCCGCATTCAATAGCTTCATCACCGGCAGCATTACCAGGCCGATACAGAGCAATACCCGGAGCACGATGAGCGATACCAACGGCCCGCGGTTGTATTTGTTGTCATTCCAGAGTTGTTCGAATTCTTCCGAATGATTTTTTTTCATCATAATGGCGCGCAGCATCGGCGCAATAATCGCTAAAATAAGTATGAGCGACAAGATATTTCCTTGGATGCCGGTAATCCGGGCCGTGATAAACGGCGTAACGAATTGCAACCAGAGAAAAACAAGAACGAGCGTCACCGCCGTATACGTCCCCACGATACGGGCCAACGACTTAAGCAATTTGTGCCAGGCGCTTTTCTGCCGGATCGTATTCGAACCGGAGGCGTAACGTTCGAGAAACCGCAGCCAGGAAGCGGGAATTGTTTTTTCGGCCAATTTGTAGGCCGGCCCAGCCAGCCGGATCATATAAGGCGTGAAGAAAGTGGTAATCACCGATACGGCCACCACGATTGGGTAGAGGAACTGGTCGGTTACGTGCAGCGAAAGTCCCAATCCGGCAATGATAAACGCGAATTCGCCGATTTGCGCAAGCGAAAATCCCGACTGAATGGCGATTTTTACCGGCTGCCCCGACAATAAAACGCCGAAGGTGGCGAACAGGATTTGGCCTGCCATCACGACGAATGTCAGAAACAGGATCGGTATTTTATAAGTCCATAATAATTGGGGGTCGATCAGCATGCCCACCGATACGAAAAAGATAGCGCCGAATAAATCTTTCACCGGCTTTATCAAATGTTCGATCCGTTCGGCGTCGATTGTTTCGGCCAGGATAGACCCCATCACGAAAGCGCCCAGGGCCGAAGAAAATCCCGCCTTGGTGGCAATCATCACCATGCCCAGGCAAAGGCCCAGGCTGACGATCAGCAACGTTTCTTCATTCAGGAAACGTTTGGCCTTTTTCAGGAACGAGGGGATTAGGTAAATGCCGATGACGAAGCAGAATAGAAGGAAGACGCCCAGTTTGACGACATTATCGAGCAATTCCATTCCTTCCACGTGCTTGCTGATGGCCAGGGTGGAAAGCAAAACCATCAACAGGACGGCAAACAAGTCTTCCACCACCAAGATACCGAACACTACACCGGCGAAGCGTTGGTTGCGCAGACCCAGATCGTCGAATGCCTTGAAAATAATCGTCGTGGACGACATGGATAGCATGCCCCCGAGGAATAGTCCGTTCATATGCCCCCAGCCCAGCGCCAGGCTGGTAGTATAGCCCAACGTCATCATACCGATCACGATGGTGACGGCGCCGATGACAGCCGTGCCCCCTACCTGCATCAATTTTTTGAAACTGAATTCAAGCCCCAGCGCAAAGAGCAGGAAGATGACGCCTATGTCGGCCCAGATGCGGATACTCTCTACATCGCTTACCGTAGGAATCGATTCGAAAGCCGGGCCTGCCAAAATACCGGCAACAATGTAACCTAATACCACAGGTTGCTTTAACCGTTTGAACAACAGGGTGACAAGCCCCGCCGAAATCAAGATAACCGCCAGATCGGATATGAGCGTAGGAATCTGAGACATTGTTTCATGTTTTTTGGATTGCCAAAGTTAGTTATTTATTTTAATTTTGCTGTCCAAAGAATTAGCTGAAATGAAAAGGAAACACCCGGTAGAAGCTTGGATAGAGGAGGGGGAACATCAACAACTCGATTTTAAGTTCGAAGTAAGCGACAGCAAGAAAATAGCTCGTACCTTGAGCGCTTTTGCCAATACCGACGGCGGCCGGTTATTGATCGGGGTGAAAGACAACGGCGTAATAGCGGGTGTACGCAGTGAAGAAGAATATTACATGATCGAAGCCGCTTCCCGAATGTATACGCGCCCGGAAGTCCCTTTTAGGGCGACCCGCTGGGAAGTAAACGGACGAAGCGTGCTTGAAATTTACATAGCCCCCAGCCCCGACCGGCCTCATAGCGCGCCCGATAAAGACGATCGGTATAAAGCCTATATCCGGGTAGCCGATGAAAATATACTAGCCAATGAAGTGCTGGTAATGGCTTGGAAAAAAAAAGGGCGCCCTGACGGCACCCTGTTGAAAGTCAGCCAGCCGGTGGAGTTGCTATTCGGATGGTTCGAAACTCATCCCACCGTCAGCCTCGGCCAATTTTGCCGGCTGGCCCATATCAATTATTATACGGCGCGCAACATCCTGAGCGATTTGTTGGCGATGGATACGCTACACTATGTCGTTACAGATAAGCGGATTGTATATCGACCACATACACCTGAGCATTTTCAAACCGGACAACCCGGACAGCTTTTCCCCGTTCGATAAAGCCCGATTCCGATACGCCGTCGTACGTCTCTCCGTCGATTTCTACTTTTCCCGACGGGCGCAGTACTGTTGCCGCCTTTCCTTCGCGTCCTACCAATTCGTGAAGCGTGGGAGAAGCGACCGCCTTTTCCAGATCCGCCTCCAATGCCATTTTTTTCAGCATGCCTTTACTTCCTATTTTATCCGATAGCCAGATAATTAATCCGAAACTCAAGACCAACCCGACCAATACGGTAAACCCGGCCCTCCCGGCATCCCCCGGCGCCACCTGGTCGAAATTGAAATTCGTATTGTTCAGCAACCCCATTGTCAACCCCGCAAAAATGAAAACCAAGCCGCTGATCCCTGCCACGCCGAATCCGGGAATCACAAAGATTTCCAGTCCGAGCAATAACAACCCCAGCACGAACACCAGAATTTCCCAGTGCTGGGCCAACCCGTCCATATAAAGCGGGGCGAAATACAGAACAGCCCCCACCAAGGCGGCAGCCCCCGGAAACCCCAGCCCCGGCGTTTGCATTTCGAAATAAATTCCTCCGAAAATGAGAATAATCAAAAGCGTTTGAATCACTGGATTCATTAAAAAACCTTTAATTTTGTCGAACGTCGATGGTTTGTAGGTTTTCAGTTCATAGGTGGGATACCCCAGGTAACGGGTGATTACTTCTTCGGTCGAGGAAGCGATCCCGTCGCAGTAGCCCCAGCGAAGCGCTTCTTCGGCGGTAAAAGTAAGCACTTTTCCGCTGTCGGTCAGGTTCGGAATCACGATGCGTTCGTCGACCATCGCCTCGGCTATTTTCGGATCGCGCCGCCAGCGAAAGACCGTGTCGCCGGCTTCCACCAGCGTGTCTTTCCCTTGCGCTTCCGCCGTGGAACGGATCATCGAACGCATATACGATTGGTATTTATCCGGCATCGCCTCGCCGGTTTGATTCACCACCGTAGCGGCGCCGATATTTGCGCCCGGCCGCATGTAAATATTTTTACAGGCTATGGAAATCAATGCACCCGCTGAAGCCGCGTTATTGTCGATAAACACATACACAGGAATAGGACTATATAAGATAGCCGTACGCATCGAGTCGGCCGCATCGAGCAATCCGCCGTACGTATTGAGCCGGAGCAACACCGCATCGGCGCCGGCCTGGCGAGCCTCCGACAATCCGTTACTCAAGTAAAGGCGGGCGGCTTGATTGATTTCCTCCCGAATATCGATGGCGTAAACAACCGGTTTATCCTTTCCGAATGTAACGAAAACAGTTAAGAAGGCAAGCAGCCCTATCCAGAGAAAGCGATTCGTTTTTTTCATTTTATCTGATTCTCATTATTGTCAAACTTCTTATTGCAAATTGTAACGTGTCTGTTGAAAAAAATATTATTTACAACCTTGATAAGTTGTAAATGTTGCTCATTATCAGTGTATTTTGCGGTAAGAATATTAAGTTACGATTTTTAATATTAATATTTCTCAAAGAAATGTTTATGTCCATTTTAATTCCTATATTTGTGCATCCTTCGGTGCCGAAGGAGAGTGCCTAAGGGTATAAACTTTATAATTTAGTCATATGAATGCGTTGCAATTTCAGAAAAAATTATTGAGCATGCAAGAAAACATGATGAATTTTGCACTGATGCTCACAGCCAACAGAGATGATGCCCAGGATTTGATGCAGGATACAACGCTTAAGGTTTTAGACAATCAGGAAAAATTTGTAGACAATATCAATTTTAAAGGTTGGGTCTTAACCGTAATGCGCAATATCTTCATCAACAATTACCACAAAAT
>DBFJSK010000489.1:0-9905 GCA_048403675.1 Tannerellaceae bacterium
AAATCGCCAAGGACAATAACGTGGAAAATCCGAAAGAACTCGAAAATATGGGTTTTTTCAGTGTCGACGAAATTTTTCCCAACGGCAATTTCCTGATCGACGAGGAAGGAATTACCTATACGTTCAACGAATACGAAATCGCCGCTTACGTAGTGGGAGCCACCCTGGTGCGCCTGCCTTACGAAAAGATCGGCTACCTGCTCAAGAAAGATAGTCCTATTTCCCATTTATTCGATAACTAAAAACAACCCGCGGAAAATCCCGCCCTGAAAGCGACTTTTCCCCCCGCGGGGAAGTACCGTTTTTATTCTAAGATATGGAACAAATCGACCGATTACCCAGTGAAGAGCCGGCAGGAGCTGCCGGCATCCGCCTCATCCGGGACTATTTTCCGGAACTCAGTGAAAAGCAACAGGCCCAATTCGCCGCGCTTTACGATTTATATACCGAATGGAATGCCAAAATCAACGTGATTTCCCGTAAAGACATCGAGAACCTTTACCCGCATCATGTGCTTCACTCGTTGGGAATCACCAAGATGTTGCGTTTCAAAGAAGGTTCCCAGGTGATGGACATGGGTACGGGCGGCGGTTTCCCCGGCATTCCCCTGGCCATCTTTTTTCCCGACGTGCGTTTTCATCTGGTCGACAGCATCGGAAAAAAAATCAAAGTCGGACAAGCCGTCGCCGAAGCCATCGGCCTGGAAAACGTCAGTTTCCGGCACGCCCGCGCCGAAGAAGAAAAACAACTTTTCGACTTTGTCGTCAGCCGCGCCGTGATGCCCCTTGCCGATCTGGCCAAAATTGTTCGCAAAAATATACGCAAAGAACAACAAAATGCACTACCCAACGGTTTAATCTGTTTGAAGGGCGGGGAGTTGCAACACGAGATACTCCCTTTCCGCCATCAGGCTCTAAGCCTCGATCTGAAAGATTTTTTCAAAGAAACATTTTTCGAAACTAAAAAAGTTGTGTACG
Organism: Tannerellaceae bacterium; assembly: GCA_048403675.1. Classification (GTDB taxonomy): domain Bacteria; phylum Bacteroidota; class Bacteroidia; order Bacteroidales; family Tannerellaceae; genus Parabacteroides. The sequence continues at coordinate 978 of DBFJSK010000489.1, forward strand.
TACCATTATGATTACAGTCAAACCGTTCGAAGTAAATTATTTTTCCGAAAACACCTATTTGTTGTACGATGAAACCGGCGAAGCCGTGCTGATAGACTGCGGTTGCATGCGCCCCGGGGAAGAAAAAGAAGTTACGGACTTCATCGCCGACAATAAGCTGACGCTGAAACGCTATTTGTGTACCCACCTCCACCTCGACCATATCTTCGGAAATGCATTCGTATATAAAACCTACGGACTCAAACCCGAAGCCCATAAAGCCGACGTGGAAGTGCTGCCCCCGCCCTCGGTACAAGCAAAAATGTTCGGATTACCCGGTCATTACGAAGAAGTGCCGGTGGGTAAATACCTGGCCGGCGGCGAAACGATTCGGTTCGGCCAATCCGAACTGCACGTCATCTCCGTACCGGGCCATTCGCCGGGCAGTGTAGCTTTTTACAACCCCAAGAACGGATTGGTGATCGTAGGCGACGCGCTGTTTGCCGGCAGTATCGGCCGTACCGACCTCTGGGGAGGCGACCAGGAAGTGCTGATTGCCGCCATCCGTAACAAATTGCTTACCCTCCCCGACGAAACGATCGTCTACCCGGGTCACGGGCCGGAAACAACCGTGATCTACGAAAAGCAAAACAACCCCTATCTTCATTTGTAACGAATCATTTCCATTATTTATAAATCTGCAAATTCTAACTACTCAAACTACTCAACTACTATGGACACAAACAAATTTGTCAACCGCCACGTAGGTATATCCGCAGAAGATATTCCATCCATGCTTGAAGCCGTGGGCGTTGGAACGCTCGATGAACTGATCGACCAGACCATTCCGGCCAACATCCGCCTCACGGCCCCGCTCAACCTGCCGGAAGCCATGACGGAACGGGAATTTGGCGAACACATCGCCGAGCTGGCCTCCAAGAACGACATCTTTACCTCGTATATCGGGATGGGCTGGTACGATACCGTTTGCCCCGCTCCCATCCAGCGGAACGTTTTCGAAAACCCGGTTTGGTATACCTCGTATACGCCCTATCAAGCCGAAGTATCGCAAGGACGGCTGGAAGCCCTATTGAATTTCCAAACCGTTATTTGCGAACTGACCGGGCTTCCCCTGGCCAATTGTTCGCTGCTCGATGAAGCCACCGCAGCGGCCGAAGCCGTTTCGATGTTGCATGCTTCTCGCCCGCGCGCCCAGGTGAAAGCCGAAGCCAATACGGTCTTTGTGGATGAGAATGTGTTTGCTTCCACGCTGGCTGTTATTCATACGCGGATGATCCCGCAGGGTATCCGCATCGTCACGGGCGACTACCGCAAGTTCGCCTTTACGCCCGATGTATTCGCCGCCGTGGTACAATATCCGAATGCCAACGGTTCGATTGAAGACTACCGCGAATTCGTAGCCCGCGCCGAAGCCAACGGTACGAAAGTAGCCGTAGCGGCCGACTTGATGAGCCTCGTACTGCTTACTCCTCCGGGCGAGTGGGGAGCCGATGTGGTATTCGGCAGCAGCCAGCGTTTCGGCATTCCGATGTTCTACGGAGGGCCTTCGGCCGCTTATTTTGCCACGAAGGAAGAATATAAACGCACGATCCCGGGACGCATCATCGGTATCTCGAAAGATGCCTACGGCCATCCGGCTTTCCGTTTGGCCCTGCAAACCCGCGAACAACATATCAAACGCGAAAAAGCCACGTCGAATATTTGTACCGCGCAGGCCCTTCTGGCCACGATGGCCGGTTTCTATGCCGTTTACCACGGTGCGGAAGGACTTCGCAACATTGCCGGACGCATCCACGCCACAGCCGGATTTCTGGCCGCAGAACTGGAAAAACTAGGCTACAAACAATTGAATAAGGATTACTTCGATACCTTGATGATCGAACTGCCGGCTCATGTATCGGTGAATGTGCTCCGCGAGATCGCCCTGGAATGCAAGGTGAACCTGCGTTATTTCGAAGGCGGCCAGATCGGCATCAGCATCGACGAAACGACGGGCCCCACCGACATTGGCGTCCTGTTGTATATTTTCTCCGGCGCAGCCGGCAAAGAATACATGCTGAACGAAGCCATTCCGGAAAAACGGTATTTCGATGAGAAATTCGCCCGGACGTCCGACTTCCTCGGCCAAGACGTATTCCGCAAGTACCACACGGAAACCGAACTGATGCGTTACATCACCCGCCTGGGCCGCAAAGATGTTTCGCTGGCTCAATCGATGATTTCGCTGGGTTCGTGTACAATGAAGTTGAACCCGGCTTCCACGATGTTGCCCTTGAGCCGGCCGGAATTTATGAATATCCATCCCTATGCGCCGGAAGAACAAGTGGAAGGATACAAAGAAATGATTGAAAATCTGTGCAGCTACCTGGCTGAAATCACCGGCTTGAAAGGCGTAACCCTGCAACCGAATTCGGGTGCGGCCGGCGAATATACCGGGCTGCGCGTAATCCGGGCTTACCTGGAAAGTATCGGGCAAGGACACCGCAATATCGTATTGCTGCCGGCTTCCGCCCACGGCACAAACCCGGCCAGCGCCATCCAGTGCGGCTTCACGACGGTAACGGTAAAATGCGACGATAATGGCAACATCGACCTGGACGATTTCCGCGCCAAGGCCGAAGCCCACAAAGATAACCTGGCGGCCAGCATGATTACCTATCCTTCCACCCACGGTATTTTCGAAGTGGATATCAAAGAAATGTGCGACATTGTACATGCCGCCGGCGGCCAGCTCTATATGGACGGAGCCAACATGAACGCGCAGGTCGGTCTGACCAATCCGGGCACGATCGGCGCCGATGTATGCCATTTGAACCTGCATAAAACGTTTGCTTCGCCTCACGGCGGGGGCGGCCCCGGTGTCGGCCCGATTTGCGTAGCCGAACACCTGATTCCTTTCCTGCCGCAACACCCGGTGCTTTGGGGTAGCGATTTGAATACGGTATCCGCCGCTCCTTACGGAAGCGCCGGTATTCTGGCTATCACGTACGGCTATATCCGGATGTTGGGCGCCGAAGGGCTGACCACGGCCACCAAAACGGCTATCCTGAATGCGAACTACCTGGCCTCCAAATTCAAAGATACCTACGGTATTGTGTACACCGGCGCAACCGGCCGCGTAGGACATGAATTGATTCTGGAATGCCGCACGGTGAAAGAACGTTCGGGCATCGACGAAGGCGATATTGCCAAGCGGTTGATGGACTTCGGATACCATGCCCCTACCCTTTCCTTCCCGGTACACGGCACCTTGATGGTGGAACCTACCGAAAGTGAAAGCAAAGCCGAACTCGATCGGTTCGCCGAAGTGATGGATTGTATCTGGCAGGAAATCAAAGAGGTGGAAGAAGGCCGGGCTTCGAAAGAAGACAACGTGCTGAAAAATGCCCCGCATCCCGAATACGAGGTAACAGCCGACGAATGGAAGCATGCTTACCCGCGCAGCAAAGCCGCTTTTCCGCTGGATTGGCTGCACGACGGCAAGTTCTGGATCAATGTAGCGCGCGTGGATAATGCCTACGGCGACCGTAATTTGATTCCGTCTCTATGCGCTTGCGAAATTTAATAAGCTGACAGACGGACTGTGAACGAAGAGACAGAGAGGGCATTTCTTTAAAAAGAATCCGCTTCTCTCTCGCTCTTCGTTCTGCTGTTTTTCTATTTTTCCGGTAAACTAAAAGAGACAAAAAGATTTATTATTAAAGCGGGATGCAAGTGGAAACGGCCCGGTTCGTTTTTTACTTTCGCCCCTTTGTTTTGCAGACAATTTTCCTTTATTACATTATTATACTAAATTAAATGAAAACACTTCTCATCACGCTGGCGGCTGCCGCCCTGGCAGCCTGTAGCCAGACGCCCGAAACAAAAGTAAAAGTTTATGCCTGGCAGGGCGAAGGCAACGAAACGACCGAACAAACCCTACAGGACGATTTCAGCCGGTGGCACGCCCACGGGGTGGACGGCATGTGCTATAATGCCGGGCACGATATGGAAAAAATAAGCCGGGCGGCCAAAGCGGCGCATGCAAACGGCATGGAATACCATGCCTGGATTCCGGCGATGGTGCAGGGCGGGGTGGATTCCACTTGGTATGCCGTCAATCGCAACGGCGAATCGGCTTATAACGTGCAAGCGTATGTTCCTTATTATAAATTTATGTGTCCTAACCGGGAAGAAGTATTCAACTACCTGGCCGATTTGTATGGCCGGGCGGCCGATATACCGGAAGTGGATTATGTGCACCTGGATTATATCCGTTTCGTCGATGTCATTCTGGCGCGCGGGCTTTGGGATAAATACGGTCTGGTCATGAACGAAGAATATCCTACGGCCGATTATTGTTATTGCGACAAATGTGTGGCCGATTTTAAAGCGGCTACCGGTATCGATATCCGGACGGTGGAAGATCTGTCCACTTCGGAAGAATGGAAACAGTTCCGCTGCGATTTGATTACCAAATTGGTGAACCGCCTGGCCGATACGATTCATGCGAAAGGCAAAAAAGTAAGTGCGGCCGTTTTCCCCGGCCCGGATTCGTATGCGAAGAAAATGGTTCGGCAGGAATGGAATAAATGGAATATCGACGCCTTCTTCCCGATGAATTACAATGATTTTTATTTGGAAGACGCCGCCTGGGTAGGCAAGGTGGTAAAAGAAGAGGTAAACTCGGTGAACGGACAGGTACCGGTCTATAGCGGATTGTTTATTTGCCGCGACTGGCAGCATAAGGCCGATATAAAAGATCCGGAAGGCCACGGACTGGTACCGTCGGAAATAGAAGAAGCCGTGCGCGGTTCGATGGAGAACGGAGCGGCCGGCGTGGCTCTTTTTACCCCTCAAAATATGACGGATGAACATTGGAAAGCGTTCGATAAGGCTATTCATCAAACGTATACGGTGAAAAAATAAGGGTTCTATGCTTTGAAGCTGCCCGATAGATCGACAAGGGAGCGGAAGCCGGCGATTCGCGAAAGGCTTTCGCTCCTTTTTTTCGGGTTGTCCGGAGCAAGAGCCGTCCGGATTTACCGGAAATCGAGGTAAAACGATGCTCAATTTGCCGGGAAGTGTGCAGATTCAAGCGTAAAATTCTTTGATATAAAGAATGTTTGACTATTTTTGCAACGCATATATACGCCGGCGGTTCGAGCCGGTGAAGGCCCTTTACCCTTAGGGGCCGTCTTCGAAATAAAAATAAAAGTGAAATCTAATATTTCAAAAAAATGAGTTTAAGAATTATTGTTTTAGCCAAGCAGGTTCCGGACACGCGCAATGTAGGGAAGGATGCGATGAAAGCCGACGGCACCGTGAACCGGGCCGCGCTCCCCGCTATCTTCAACCCGGAAGACCTGAATGCCTTGGAACAGGCGCTTCGTCTGAAAGATGCCCATCCCGGAAGCACCGTAACCCTTTTGACCATGGGGCCGGGACGCGCCGCCGAAATCATCCGTGAAGGTCTGTACCGCGGAGCCGATGGCGGCTATCTGTTAACCGACCGCGCCTTCGCCGGCGCCGATACCCTGGCCACTTCGTATGCCCTTTCGATGGCGGTTCGTAAAATCAAAGATTTCGATTTGATTATTTCCGGACGGCAGGCTATCGACGGCGATACGGCCCAGGTAGGGCCCCAGGTAGCTGAAAAACTCGGCCTGAGCCAAATTACGTATGCAGAAGAAATCCAGAAAGTGGCCGATGGCAAAGTAACCGTGAAACGGCGGTTGGAAAGAGGTGTGGAAATTGTAGAAGGGAAACTGCCTATCGTGGTGACCGTAAACGGTACGGCGCCGGATTGCCGCCCGCGCAACGCCAAATTCGTACAAAAATATAAACACGCGAAAACCGTTACCGAAAAACAGGAGTTGGCTGCCGACTATACGGATTTGTATAGTGCCCGTCCTTACCTGAATCTGGCCGAGTGGAGCGTGGCCGATGTGGATGCCGACGTGAAACTTTGCGGTCTTTCGGGTTCGCCCACGAAAGTGAAAAAGATTGAAAACGTCGTCTTCCAGGCCAAGGAAAGCAAAACGCTCGATCCTTCCGATCAGGCTATCGACGAATTAATGAAAGAACTAATAGCAAATCATACCATCGGATAATTATGAACAACTTATTTGTATATTGCGAAATAGAAGACGGCGTTGTTGCCGATGTGAGCCTGGAACTGCTGACCAAGGGCCGGCAACTGGCCAGCACGTTGGGTTGCCGAATGGAAGCGATTGCTATCGGGCATAATCTGGACGGTATCGGAGCGCAGGTATTTCCGTACGGCGTAGACGTGTTGCATCTGTTCGACGATGCCCGCCTTTACCCGTATACTTCACAGCCGCATACGGCTATCTTGGTGAAACTTTTCGAAGAAGAAAAGCCGCAGATCGCCTTGATGGGCGCTTCGAGCATCGGCCGCGACCTGGGGCCGCGCGTTTCGTCGGCTGCCGGCAGCGGTCTGACGGCCGACTGTACCTCGCTGGAAATCGGCGATCATGAAGAAAAGAAGGAGAATAAAGTATATCACAACCTGTTATACCAAATCCGCCCGGCTTTCGGGGGGAATATCGTAGCCACCATCGTTAATCCGGAATGCCGTCCGCAGATGGCTACCGTTCGCGAAGGGGTGATGAAAAAAGAAATACTCGATCCGGCTTATCAGGGTGAAACGCGTCGTCACGACGTGGGCACGTATGTGAGCGACACCGATTTCGTGGTCACCGTGATCGACCGCCAGATGGAAAAGAGCAAAACCAATATCAAAGGTTCGCCTATCATCGTGGCCGGAGGGTATGGCGTCGGATCGAAAGAAAATTTTCAATTGCTTCATGAGCTGGCTGCCGTTATCGGCGGCGAAGTGGGTGCTTCGCGTGCGGCGGTGGATGCCGGATTTACCGATCACGACCGCCAGATCGGCCAGACGGGCGTAACGGTGCGTCCGAAGCTCTATATCGCTTGCGGTATTTCGGGCCAGATTCAGCATATCGCCGGGATGCAGGAAAGTTCGATCATCATTTCGGTGAATAACGATCCGAATGCGCCGATCAACAGCATTGCCGATTATGTCATCACCGGAACCGTGGAAGAAGTGCTTCCGAAGATGATTAAATACTATAAAAAGAATACGAAATAAATCCGGGTAATGCGCCCGGTCGGACTGTTTTTCTTTGAAAGACCTCTTCGACCGGCCCCGCTTGCCCCTTATACAACAGAGAACAATGGCTAATTTCTATTTAGATAATCCCAGCCTCAAGCACCACTTGCATCATCCGCTTATGCAGCGGATCGTGGAGCTGAAAGAGCGCGGCTATGCCGACAAGGATACATACGATTATGCCCCTTTCGATTTCGAAGATGCGATGGACAGCTACGAAAAAGTGCTGGAAATCGTGGGTGAAATCTGCGGCGAAATCATCGCTCCCAATGCGGAAGGCGTCGATCAGGAAGGCCCGTCGGTTGCCGATGGCCGCGTGACCTACGCTTCCGGTACGCAGCGTAACCTCGACGCCGTACGTCAGGCCGGCCTGATGGGCATCGCCATGCCCCGCCGCTACAACGGCCTCAACTTCCCCATCGTACCTTATATCATGGCTGCCGATATGGTATCGCGCGCCGATGCCGGGTTCGAAAACCTTTGGGGACTACAGGATTGTGCCGAAACTTTATATGAATTCGGCAATGAAGACCAGCGTCAGCGGTATATTCCGCGCGTTTGCGCCGGCGAAACGATGTCGATGGACTTGACAGAGCCCGATGCCGGTTCCGACTTGCAATCGGTAATGCTGAAAGCTACGTATAGCGAAACCGACGGGTGTTGGTATCTGAACGGCGTGAAACGGTTTATCACCAACGGCGATGCCGATATTCACCTGGTATTGGCACGTTCGGAAGAAGGTACGAAGGACGGCCGCGGCTTGTCGATGTTTATTTACGACAAGAAGAACGGGGGCGTGAATGTACGGCGTATCGAAAATAAAATGGGTATCAAGGGTTCGCCTACGTGCGAGCTGGTATTCAAAAATGCGAAAGCCGAACTTTGCGGCGACCGTAAACTAGGCCTTATCAAATATGTGATGGCGCTGATGAACGGGGCCCGGCTGGGAATTATGGCTCAGGCTGTAGGTTTGAGCGAAGCGGCGTATCGCGAAGGGTATGCTTATGCCACAGAGCGTAAGCAATTCGGCAAAGCGATTATCGAGTTTCCGGCTGTGTACGAAATGGTCGCCCTGATGCGCGCCAAAGCGGATGTTTCCCGCTCGATGTTGTACGAAACGGCTCGTTTTGTGGATATGTACAAAGCCCTCGACGATATTTCGAAAGAACGTAAGCTGACGCCGGAAGAACGCCAGGAAATGAAGAAATACAGCAAGCTGGCAGATGCCTTTACACCGATGGGCAAGGGGATGACGACCGAATTTGCCAATCAGAATGCCTACGATGCGATCCAGATACATGGGGGATCGGGCTTTATGAAGGATTACGCTTGCGAACGGTTGTATCGCGATGCCCGTATCACGAATATTTACGAAGGCACGACGCAGCTTCAGGTAGTAGCGGCTATCCGCCACGTCACCACAGGCACGTATTTGGCTCGTATCCGCGAGTATGAAGCGATCGAATACAAGCCGGAATTGGAAGATCTGAAGAATAAATTGATTGCCATGACGGCTAAATATGAAGAAATCGTAGCGAAGGTAATCGATACGAAGGATAACGAGTATATCGATTTCCAGGCGCGCCGTATGGTAGAGGCTGCCGCGCATTGCGTATTCGGCTACCTCATTTTGCAGGATGCGAATGTCGATGATTCGTATCGCGCATCGGCCGAAGTATATGTGAATTACGGCCAGGCTGAAGTCGATAAGATTTATAGCTTTATTTCGAAATTCGACCGGGAAGATCTGGGCTATTATAAATAATCCCTTCTCGCTTTTCTCGTTAGTAAGC
>DBFJSK010000490.1:0-3201 GCA_048403675.1 Tannerellaceae bacterium
AAAGAGAGAAGGAAAAAAGCGAAGAAAAAGCTTTTTCCTGCAGTCGGGCAAGAAAGCGTGACCGGTCATTTTGGCGGAGAAAAAGACAATCTCTTTTTTTATTTTTCCAGTTTGCGGGGGGCCGCGGGGGGCGGCTCATGTGCAGCTTCTCTTCTTTTTCCTCTTTTTGAGGTGGAATTAAAAAGCAAGGAGAGGAAAAAACAAATTTTCCTAAATAAAAAAAACGACAATAAGTATAAGCCAGGAAACGGCTCGAAGACGTGTTTTGCAATCGATTGACTATCAACCGTTTTCAAAAAGGAAAAATTACATAGGCATGCGTTTCGCATTCGATGCTTATGTAATTCGAATTGCATGCCTATGAAATTCCGATTGCATAAGCATCGAAGGGAAATTTCTTCGACACCCCCTCTTTTATAAGAAATAAAATAGACAATATCCCCCCCATCTTGCGATTGAGAGGAGGCAATGGACAAGCGGCTCCTTTAAGGCGCCCAAGAAAACCGAAAGGCTCGCGCATAGCGCCCCCAAATCAGCAGGCACGTTTTCCCCATCCGGCAGAAAAAGGGATTCGGAAGGAGGCTAACCTTATTTAATTCCGGAATGATAGGAAATTTAGCCTAATTTCCCTACTTTTGGCCTGCTATTTGTTGTTAATAGGTTATGACAATACAAGAAATTAATAAAGCATACCACCGCATTACCGGCTCGCTGGACAGCAGAGAGTTGAAAAATGCCTTCGACTTCCTTCAAAGTCTGCTTGCCGGTATCCGGGATTATTCATTCCAGGATAAACTCAACGAATTGCAGGAAACTTATAAATACATGTTGCGGTATCGCAGCGAAGGGGTGAAAGACCCGATGCAGGAACAGATTTACCGGAATTTGCTGGCTTCGGCTTATGAACTGGCGGATCAGGTAAAGCATAAAGGACTCGCCGTAGAATCGCCGCTGACGTATTACAGCCGCCGGCGCACCTTGCAAACGCAACCGGCTACCTCGTATGCACATCTGCACCAAGCATTGGCCGCTGCCCGCGGGGCGGCCGGGGGGGAATTGCAATACGAGTCGGCCTTGACGCTGCTATTTCAGAAGCTATGGGTTTCGAACCCGTTGAAGGCCGACGAGGTGGCGGCGATCCAAGCTATTCTGGACGACCGCACGCTTCCCTTTACCGCCGCGAGCCAGGTAGTTTCGGCTTTGATGTTGGGGCTACAGGCGGCTTTCGACAAGGAAAAGTTGCTCTTATTGTTTGATGCGGCCCGCTTGGCCGACGACGAAATACGTATCCGGGCCTTGATCGGCATTTTGCTCACGCTGTACCGGTATCGGAAACGGACGGATTTGTATCCCGAGATCCAAGACCGGCTTTCGGCTTTAGCGGAAGAGTTTCCGAATTTCAACGCCGCGCTTCGTACGATTACCTTGCGGTTTATCCTGGCGCGGGAAACGGAGAAGATCACGCGCAAATTGCAGGATGAGATTATTCCGGAGATGATGAAATTGAGTCCGAAGATCAGCCGGAAACTCAATCTGAAGGATCTCACGCCCGAACAGTTGGGCGACGAAATGAACCCCGAATGGCAGGAGATGCTTTCGAATAGCGAGCTGGGAAAGAAAATGGAGGAATTCAGCGAGTTGCAACAAGAAGGGGCGGATGTGATGCACTCGACGTTCGTGCACCTGAAAAGCTTTCCTTTTTTCCGTGAAATGAGCAACTGGTTATTGCCTTTTACCACCGAACATTCTTTGTTGAGCCAAGGGGTGGAGAAAAATCAGGCCGAAGAGCAGATGCTGGAATCGATGACGATTGCGGCTTTTATGTGTAATTCCGATAAGTATTCGTTGTATTTCAGCATGATGCAACTGCCCGAGGAGCATCGGAAAATGATGATGAACCAATTCGACAGCCAGGCTTCGGAACTGATTCAGCAGAGTAAGGAAGAATTGATTTCGAAACGGGGCAAGATAGAAATCATTACCGGCCAATATATTCAGGATTTGTACCGTTTTTACAAGCTTTATCCGGGGCACCTGGATTTTGACGACATTTTCACTTATCCGCTCGATTTCCATCATCTGCCTATTTTGCAGCCTTATTTGTCGGACGAGGAAAGTCTGGCTACGTTGGCGGAGTATTACCTGCGGAAAAATTATTTTGCCGAGGCGTTGCAGATTTATGAACCGCTGGCGAAAATGAACGGGGGGAACGAAATTTTATTCCAGAAAATCGGGTATTGCAAGCAGATGAACGGCGATTTGAACGGGGCGCTGGAGGCTTACCTCCGGGCCGATTTACTGAATACGGATAGTAAATGGGTGATCCGGCGGATCGCCAATTGTTACCGGCAGTTGAAGCAACCGGAAGAGGCGCTGACGTATTATCATCGGTATGAAGCGCTCAGTCCGGACAATTTGTCGGTGCAAATAAGTATCGGACATTGCCATCTGGAATTGAAGAATTATACGGAGGCGTTGAACTATTTTTTCAAGGTCGAGTATCTGGATGGGAAAAGTCATAAGGCCTGGCGGCCGATTGCGTGGTGTTCGTTCCTGACGGGGAAATACGATCAGGCGCGCAATTATTATAAGAAGATTCTGGACAATCAGCCTACCATGCAGGATTTTCTGAATGCCGGCCATACGGAATGGGCTTTGCAGCATATGAAGGAGGCGCTAGCTTTTTATCGGCAAGCGATAGAGGCGGAAGGAGGGGATTTCCTGAAATTCCAGGAACAATTCAACCAGGATATTCCGGATCTGATCGTGGCGGGTATCGAACCGGCGGAAGTGCCGTTGGTATTGGATCAACTGCGGTATTTGCTGGATGATTCGCTTTAGGATAATTTTTTTTAACAGGGAAAAGGATGCCTTTCCCCACGGATGTTTGAACACTAACGGATAATAGATTAAATGAAACAAGTACGATTGAAGTGGATATTTTTAACCCTTGCTTGCTGCGTTACGGCTGCCCGCGCTGAAGGAGTAGCGTACGAACCCGGCGAGGAGGAAACGGTTTACCAGGGAACGTTGTTCGGCTCGGCCGCGACAGGCCGCCAGACGCCTTTCTGGATGGCCAGCAATCGGTATGGCGTAGTGCCTTTGGATGCGAATAACGGATATTTGCGCGGCGCGGTTTTTCATCGGCAGTCGTTCGGACGGGGCTTTTACTGGGGCGCCGGACTGGACGGGGTGGCGGCC
>DBFJSK010000491.1:0-11820 GCA_048403675.1 Tannerellaceae bacterium
AAGTGCCGCCCACCCGCAAATCGCCGATACCCGGTGTTTGCCGGTCGATGCCGGGTTTCGCGACGGACAACAGATGCTCCTCTTCCGGCACCAAAATACACCAAGGCTGAGAAGGAGCGATCACAAAATCGAAATTACTCTCGTTGAAATAACGATTTAAAAAATATTCATTTTTATCCGATCCGTTCTGTAATACGTGCAAGACGGACAGATGCGTCAAATCCAGGATCACCTCGTCTTCCCGGATCGTATTATACAAGTCTGTAAAAGAAAACGAATGTCCGAATACCGGAATCTCCGTCCCCCTGTACCAGGGCGCGATACATCCGTCGATCCGCTCCTCCGCTTCCCGTATCACCAGGCCGGCATGTTTTCCCGGCGCCACTTTCAACCAGCCCCGCGCCGTTATTTTTTCATACACCGGCGGTATGGCGTCTACCGTGACGAAAGGGCTGACCCGGCGCTGTAAAAAACGTTCGATTTCCACCAATAATTTGTTTTCACACAGCGGCAAAATCTTTTTATCGGCTTCTTTCTGCATCACTACCAACGAGACGATCCCTTTCCGGTTCAACCCTTTGCTGTCCTGCCCCGGCAGACAAAGCACTTTCTCCACCTCCGGAAATTCCAGCAAAACCAACTGCTCGTAGTCGGCCGGTAAAATTGCCCGGTTCCGGTGCATGATTTGCTCGAAGGTACGTACTTTCGTATCGTTGGCCGTTTCCGCCGCGCGCCCGTTCTGGCATTGGATGACCTGGTATACGTCCGTCAACCCCGGCTCTGTTTTCTCGAAGTCGAATTTGCCGCTGAAGGTGCTGATCTTATCCAGCCACTCTTCCGTCAGTTCGTCTTCGGGGCCTGTTTCCAGACAAGCCTCTACCGGATTCAGATAAAAACTCATCAAGGCGGAACAATTGCTGGTGTGGCTCGTTACGGCCGCCGCCAGCCAGAAATCCCCGTTCTCATCCAGTTGTTCCTCCGTAATAGGCTCCGGGAAATTCAGCTCGATCAACCCCGAGCATAAAAAACTCTCGGTCGTATCTGTCAGGATATTTTCCGGTTTGAATGCACACCACTCCTTTCCGCTCAGATAATACCATTGCAAATGTGGCAGTTCCCGGTCGTCTACCTCCCGTTTGAGCGACGCCATCTCGGTCAAGATCCGGATCTGGCTATTTCCCTGCGCATGCCGGATGGCGAACAATAGGTTTCCCTCATTTTCGGGCGCTACGAAAAACGGAACCGCTTGCCCGATATTGACCGGATTCATTTCATTGGCTTGTAGCGGATTGATGTGATACAACCTGAGTTCCGCATACTGTTTTCCTCCGTTAAAATCGTAGGTTTCCGTGGCCGTATAACTCGCTTCGATCCCGTCCAGCACCGGCAGCACCGGCTCTTTGGGAGGCGTCAGCTTTTTACGGCGGAACCCGTTTTGCATCATGATGTCGGCAAACAATTGCCGGTAAACGCTATGTCCGAATCCGGTATCGGGCGTTTCCAGTACCATCCGGTAAAATCCGCTGCGCGTCAGGCCATACCTGTATTTCTCTTCTTCCGCACGCAAGGGGGGCAACGTCTCCCTGATCGGGCAGGCTACGGAGCTGTAATCCGACAGGGCAGCGCGTGGCGCCGGTTGGCTTCCCCCTCCCTCGGTGGCAAACAGACAGGTCAGGCTGTCTCCGATCGGTACCCACCGCTTATCGGCCAATTGCTCCATCCGGACGCGAAACGAGGCATTATCGATCCCCCCCGGATAGCCTTGATACCGGTCGTAGAACCCGCATTCGTCGCCGGGTAATTGTTGCCAGCGGAAACTAAGCCCCACCCGGGTAACCGGTTTCGAGGCCATTTCATAGTTTCCGAAAGCCAGCCAACTGCCTTTCACGGGTTGCGCGCCGAAAGGCGGAAATGGTGTAGTGGGGTCGATCTGTCCCAGTTCATTATGTACCTCCAGGGTGGTAAGGCCGGACACCTCGGTGGTGATCGTCAGTTTCCTGAGTTTGATTTTCGTTGCCCACGAATAGGGAAAAAGCCAGGCGTCCCGGTTCATCAGGATGCGCAGGGCCGGGTGGCGAGTCGTCAGCCGGTGCATGTCCGAACAAGGAGAGGTGGTATGGAAAGTTTCATCCAAATGAAACTTCAGATCAAAGGCTTGCCCTTCTTCGTCGAGGGAAAATAGATAGTTCGGAATAACCGACCACCCGCCGGGCGTGCTGATTTCCAGGTAAAAAGCGTCGTTGAGTACTTGATAGGTAAGCACTTCGGCGTAATGGGCTCCTGTTGGGCGTTCGGGATGGGTGGCTGGACGGATCGTCTGGATCAAACGGAGGAAAAACTGGATGGAATCCGTTTCCACGCCGAATCGGATATGGACATGCCGTATCCCTTCGCGCAGCATCAATAGCGGCGATTCGATGACCAGGCCAGTCGTGGCAAAGTGCGCCGTAAGCTGGTTTTCTTGGCGAATACCGGGATGTTCGAAAAGCAATTGAGGCTTTTTCTCTTGGCCGCCGTCGGGCAGTACTTCGATGCAATGATTCAGCTCTTTTTGTAGAACCGAGGTGACATAATTCAATTGCGAAGCCGGATATTTCTCCTTGTTTTTATCCAACAGAAGCGAATAGATCCGGCTGAACTGCATGTTGTTGAGGTAATACGTCTGCCGGCTACGGTAGCAAACCGGCGGCAGTTGGGCCGAGATCGTGGCGATAAAGCCGGTTTGTTTGGGTAAAACCCGGCACGTTGTTTCCCGGTTTTTCCGGACGATAAACCAGGCCTTGGGTAAAATTTCCTTTCGAGCTTCCGCACGCAAAATCTTTTCCAGGTAAAATAAAGGATATTGTTTCCAGCGGTCGTTGAATTTCCCAACGAGGTATTGGTAATTCTTAATCGTGGCCACGAGCACGGCCAGCGACGGATCGTTGGTGCCGTTTTGGAGCAAATCTTCCAAGAACCGGTCGTATTCTTTTTGAATGCTGCGGATATAGCGAAGTAAGAAATAAAAAATCCGTTGTGTGGAACGGCCGTCGGTAAGCGGTAAGTTTTGCAACAGCCGGTTGTAGCGGTTCACCTCGATTTGCAGGAGCGACACCTCCTTTTGCAATAACGACCGGTTCAGACGCGCATGCCACTCTGTGGCCTGTGTATATAAGGTTTGTTTAAGCGTATTTCTTCCCTGGCGCCTTACTTCGGGCGTTTCTTTGGCCAGGCGAATAAATTCCTGTTCGGGCGTTTGGGTATCGTATTGATTGATTTCGTTAAGGATTACCAACGGCTGTCCTTCGTAAAGCGAAGCGAAATAGCCGTCCGGCTCTCGGGTGGAAGTGTAATAGCGGAGGGCGCCTGCCAGATGCAAGGCACGGGCGAAAAGGTTGGAAAAATCTTCTTCCAACGCATAGAAGGGTTGCTTTACCTGAAGCAACTCTGCCTGTTTCTTCCGTGTCAATCCGTCTTTATTCCGCTGTTCTTCCATTTGTTTTTGTGCCTGTGCGTATGCATTACGCTTATTCCGTCGGCTTTATCTCTGTCCGTTCAGATAGAAGGGATAGACCAGATTGGAAGCCGAGTTCGACATGCGGATCGTATAATCCAATTCAATCCGGAGAATCCCCTCTCTTTCTTGTTCGCGATTGAAGAAGATCCGGTTCAAGATAATCCGGGGTTCGAAAAAAAGAATAGCCTTGCGGATCGTTTCGCTCAGTAAAGTTTCTTGCGTCAGCGTCAGCTCTTCGAACTGAAAGTGGTGCAATCCACCTCCGTATTTGCGGCGTTCCACCCGCTCGCCCACCCGCGTGGAAAGCAAGATAAGCAAACTTTGGCGAATATCCTCCTCGTCATTTACCATCCGGGTGGGCCGGTATTCCTTATCGAAAACCGGCGGAAAATGCCAACCTTGTCCTAAAAAAGAATTATCCTGGTTCATTCGATGCTGTTTCCTTTCCTGTTTTTCTTTTAATATGTCTTCTCCGGAAGGGCTATCGTCCGGCCGGAAGACAGTTGCCCGTTCAGCCTGACGGTTATCTTTTCTCCTTGGCGGTTATTTTCTTCTTCCGGCGGTTAGCCTCTCTCGTGATTCTTACCCTCCGATCATGACGGTAGGGCAACCGAGTACGATCGACCCCCCGTGCGCGGTGGTATCGCCCATGCGTGCGGCCGGCTTGCCGCAGATCATCACCGTGGCCGAACCTTTTATAATGCTGTCGGGCGGTCCCACGCATACACAACTGTCGCCCATGACGGCGGCCGGCAGTTTTCCGATCAATACGGTCGCGGCGCCCGGGCCGATCACCGGGCCACCTACGTGAGGAATAGGCGAGGGAAAAGCCGGCGTCTGCATGGGGCAGGTATGCATATCTGTTAATCTGGCTGCTGGTGGCATCTCTCTTTTTAATTTAGCGTGTTAATTAATCATGACCATCGCTCCCTTGACGGTTGTCTGTCCCGAAGCGGATAATTCGGCCGTGGCCGAACCGTTGAGCTTGATGCCCACTTTGGCGGTGGCATTCACATTCAGCCCATTGATCTTGGTATCGCTTTTCGATTCGGTTTCGAGATTCTGCGTGGCATTGATCTTTACATTGCCTTTCGCTTTAAGCACCAAGTCCTTGGCCGATTCGATGGTAATGCCGCTATCGTTGAGCGTAATTTTGTTCTTATGCTGGTCGGTAATGACGATTTTTTTTCCGTCGTCGTCGAAGAGCATGCTGTTTTTACCCGGCGTCTCGATCGAGAACGCTTTTTTTTCTTCATCAAACAAAAGCTTGATCTGCGCTTTGGTCACGATCGATTTAAGCTTGTTTTCCTGATCCGGTTTCACAGGAGGCAATCGTTTCCGGCTGTAGAGCGAGCCCAGGCAAACCGGATAACAAGGATCGCCGTTGATAAAAGCGATCACCACCTCGTCGTCGGTTTCGGGCAGGAAAACGAACCCTGCGTTTTGCGTGGCATAGCTGCTGGCCGGGCGCGCCCAAACCGTTTTCTTTTCACTCCCCTGCAAAGGCATTTCCACCTGGATACAATGTTCCCAGTCCTTTTGATCGTCGATCGCTTTTACTTTGCCTATGTGTAACCCCGTTACTCCCGGCAGGTACCCGCCCGCCGCCGGCGCCGAAACGTCGGGCAAGTCGGTGATATTCTCCGGCGGCAGCCCCATTCCGGCTTTGGTAATCCAGCTTCCGCTTTCAATCCGGTGTTCCACCGATCCGACATAGGCATTACCGTTGAAATGTTCGCTCACGCCGGCCAGTTCGATGATGCCCCCTGCTTTCGCCGCGGCATTGCCGTCGAAAACGAAGGTGCCCGCAAATCGGCCTAACCCGTTTTTCAGCGCCTGTCCGTCGGCCCAGGCTTGCAGGGCTTCTTGTCCGGGCGAGCCGTAGGTCTGAAAGAGCGACAAGTCGCCCCCCGACTCGCCCAGGTTGTCTGCGCTGATGTCGCCTTGTTTGTTCAGCGACGGTGTGGCGGCGGTTACGCTAATCGCGGCTTGGGTGGCGATGTCCCAGCCCATAGCCTGGGTTTGGGCATATTGGTCGGAAGCCGAAAGCAAGCAATCGAAATCGATCAGGTCTTTTCCATAGGTTACCGTCAGGGCGGCGCCTTGGCCGACGTCAGGTTTCTGAACGGTTACGTTTTTTCCTTCCGTAATCAGTACCAATCCGTTGGCATCGGCGCGGGCGCGGGCGAAATCCCAGTCGGAGCAATTGTACTGAATCAGTTGCGCATGTTCGGGAGTCGATCCTTTGGATGAAACGGAAAGGCCGTCGGCTTCGAGTATTTTTTTGATGATGGCCATATCTGTTTTTTCCTCGAAAACGGCATTTTTCCGGCAGAGTGTAGCATTGTAGGCAAAATCACGGCATTCCAGGATCAAGCGCGCACGTTGCCGGTTGTTGATTACCAACCGATGGGAAATGAGCAGCCCTTCGAAAATGACGGGCAGGTCTTTCCGTTTTTTCTCGTAGCCGGCTGCCAATTTTATTTTCATGCCCGGCTTGAACGTCGCTGTATCGCTGTCGTCGAACTGTCCGGTGGGTTTTTCTCCCGCATCGAGTTCGACGCGGGCTTTACCGATGTGGTTGACGGCGGTTTGAACCACGATGCTTATCACCGAATAGTTGTCGGTAATGTCGCTGTCCGCGGCCGAGGGATCGTTGCAGTAAAGGCAATAATCGAATCGTTTGTCTCTGTTTTCAGAAGGTGCTGTGCTCATGATTTGTTTTTTTATCCTTTAGGAAACCATATTTTCGTACCGGCTTTAATATCGCGGAATCCGTCCAGGCCGTTGATGTTGGCGATCAGGGCGGCAAAATTGCTGCTGCCGTATTTTTCCGCGCACATGGTGAGCAACGAATCGCCTTCATTGAAGGTCTTGTATTCCCCTTCGGCCTGTTTTTGTTTTTTTAGCTCCTGTTCTTCCTCCACGCTGAGCGCGTCGGTGAAGGTGAGGCTTACTTTGGCCCGGAGCGGCGCACCGTCGGGTTTGAACAAGGTATACGCGTAGTCCGACTTGTTCAGCCGTCCGTTGAAGGTGAGTTTTCCCCACCCGATCTTTACATAGGCCGGTTCCCGGGTGTCGCCTACCATTTGATAGATCAGGTTGTCCAGCTCATCGATGCGTTCGGCTACCGTTTTGCCCCCGGTGGGAATGATGCCGGTTCCGTCGAAAATAACATCGAAAGAAAGCGTCGATGGCGAAAAGTGTTTGAAACCCGGCGTTTGGGCTACCTTGCCCATTTTGTCGCGCGGGGCGAATTGCACGGCTTTGTTGAGTTTGTAACTTTCCGGATTGATCTGTACGTAAAGTTCGCCCAGCAAATCGCCTTCGGCATAACCGATATTTTTAAATGCTTGTATCAGTAATTTGTTGTTCATTGCTTACCGTTCCCGTTTATTTCTCGTAAAGGGTTGTTCGTCTTTAAGTTCCCGGATGATTTCGTCTTTGATGTCGCGTATCCACTCGGGTGTCGGCGCGGGTTCCTTGTCTTCCGTTCTAACAACCTGCGTACGGACATGGATTTCTTTGATAGTAATTGCCATAATCTTACATGCGTATCAAGTTCGTATAGGCCAGTTCCAATTGTTCGATCGCCAATTCGTTTTTCTGAGCGCCGAATTCGCTCACGCTCCATTTTACCGGATAGACGTTCAGCAGCAACCAGCTTTCAAGGGCTTCGCCGCCCGAGTCCAGAAGGGATACGTTTACCATGACGCACTGAATCTCTTCGCTGCCGTTGCTTTCCAATACGCCCACGATATACGACTCCAGCCATTCCGAAATGGGCATGAGCGAACGTTTCAGCACCAGGTTGCCGTGCTTGCGCCGGACAGGTACCTGGTAGCTGTAACTGTTCTCTCCCCCTTCCTTGATCGTTTCCGTTTCGATTTCCAGGGAAAGGCCGGAAACTTCTTGGAAAGGGACCTCGATGTCGCCTTCGAATTGTACGTTAAAATAGAAGGAGACAGGGGGAGCCCAAGCATCTTTTTTGGGTTCCGACGCCATACGTTACCCGTTGGTGATACTTACTCCTTCGTGGGCCAGATCGAGTGTTTCGATGGCCGCCTCGTTGCCGTCCGATTTGAGGCTGACGCCGGTGACCTTGGTTGGCCACGCATTCGACAGTTTCCACACCATCGTGGGGCCGCCCGATTCGTCGAGCAAACTGATCGTTACGTCTTCCCGTTGGATGGTATTGAGTTTGATTTTGTTAAACCAGTCGAATAATTTGTTGTCGGCCTTGAATACGCCTTTTTTCAAACTTACGTTGCTGGTTTTTTTCAATCCCGGCATTTTTATATTGGAGAAAATCGGGCTGTTGCCGTGCCGGTATTCGATGACCTGGGCTTCCATATCCAGGCCCGACACTTCCTTAAATGCAATTTCTCCCAGGCTTCCCAGTTCTACTTTGAAATAAAAACTCGGTAACGGCCAATTGTTGTCTTGAGCATCTCCTGCCATAATAGCTTATTGTTTTTAGGTGAATAATTGGGTTGATACGAATGGGTTAACTCTTCTGCATTTGCTGCTGGAAGGTGATTTCGATAAATTCGGCCGGACGCGTGATGGCTACCAGCACGGTAATGCGCAGGATTCCTTCCAGGATGTCCTCCGGCGTCATGGTGTCGCCCAGTCCGATATGGATGCTATAGGCATCTTCCGGAGCTGCTCCGGCCAGTCCGCCCCGCTTCCATACGCCCCGCAGGAAACCGTCGATCATGCTGCGCATATTCACCCATGTGTTGGCGTCGTTGGGTTCGAAAACGTAGGCTCTGGCGGCGTTCTTGATCGATTCTTCAAGGAAGATCATGGTGCGGCGTACATTGATGTAGCGCCAGTCGAGCGAGTTGCCGTCCATGGTGCGGGCGCCCCATACTTTGATTCCTTCCCCGGTGAAGGTACGGATGGCATTGATGCTTTTACCGCTCAGCGGAACGTTGAGGTCTTCCTGTTCTTCGTGGGTGATGGGGAAGGCGGGCGATACGACGTTATTGATCGATACGTTGGCCGGGGCTTTCCATACGCCGCGGGTGTTGTCGACCATCGTATAGATGCCGGCCATGGAGGCGGAGGGCGGCAGCAGGTTGACGCGCTGGCGGATTTCTTTCAGAATGGCGCGGTAGGGCTGGCTGGCCTGGAAAAGCAGGGTGTGGAATTGTTCTTTTTCCTGGTCGGTCATTTCCGCCAGCTTGCCGAATTTTTCGGTTAGTTCGGCCAAGGTTTCGGGGGTGATGCCCGGGCGCGTGGATATATCGTCGATGATCAGTTTTTGCAGGGCTTCGATGCTTTCGCTTTCGATATTATTGAATGTAATGTCTTTTTCGGATACCACGGACGTATTGAGCCAGGGGTAATAGCTGGCGGCATAGGCCAGGTGGTTGCTGCCGATGCGTTCGCGGAAGTTTTTCACCACGGCGCCGTTTTCGTCTTTGTATCCGTTGAATACGTCGAGCAGGGCGAAGCGGTTTTTCATGTCGTAGCCGCAGTGCATCAGCAGGGCTCCTTGTACATTATAGCAGTCGTCTTCTTTCATGTTGACGGCTTCGGGCGCGACGATGATGGTCGGTTCTTGTTCTTTCTTCAAGGCCAGCAGGGCATTGGTGAAAGCGCTGGCATCGAAATCGGTTTCATAATTGCCTACCGATACGATATAGCACGGGCCTCCGCCGTTGGCATAAAATAGCAGCAGGTTGAAATAGAGGGTATAGAGCGTTTTAGGCAGGGTAAGGGAGCATTTGCCGTCCGCCAGTAATACCTCGATGGTGGGAGGTGCATCGTCAGCGGGGGCTTCGTCGCCCGCTATGCCGAACTGAAGGGTGGGAGCGAATCCGAAGTAGGAATGGAATTCGGCCATCGAACTGATGCGGAAGGGGATTCCGGTCAGATCTTTGTTGCCGTTTCGGGCAAACTGGGTATGTCCGATAAAGGCGGGAACTGCGGTGGCCACTTCCACTACGGAGTTCGGGAAGGCGTTTTTTTCGACGATGTAAACGCCCGGTGTTTTCATTTGTGCCATACGTGTACGTTTTTAATGAATGTTAGAAATATAGGATATGTTGAATTGCATCTGTGGTGTCGCCCGCAAACCTGCCCGGCGAGGGGGGCGGAACTTGTTTATGAAGTAGCCTCCGGATGCCGTCGCCTCCCCCCGGCGCAAAGTTCTTTTTTTCGTAAAGTTGGAGTTTGTAGGGGTAGCGGGCGCGCAGGGGAATGGCCGTGGTGCTGCGCGCCTTGTAGGCTTGGATTCCGTTCCAGCGGATCGGGACGGGATCGGTAAACGTGATTTGTCCCGTGGCATCGGCCAAAAGCAGGGTGAGTTTTTCGTTTTGCCGGGTGCGGGGTATCAGCAGATATTCCCACGGCCGGCTCGTTTGGGGGTACTTTAGAAGATAGATCCGCGGCAGATCGGTCGGCTGGCCAGGTGTGGCGGGCGGATCTAATTGAATGTCGAACGTTTTCAGGCTGTCTTTACCGGGGTGGCAACAAATATTCTCTCCCTGAATGTCGGTAGGAATGGGGGAAGGAGTGTACCAAAAAAAGCCAGGATCATTAATAGTAGCTGTGAAATGAAGGGCATAATGGGTATGGGGCCAGTCGTCGGCGACGGCCGGCTTTTCTCCTAGGATATACCATTCGTTGGGAGCGATTTGCTTGAAAATACATCGGTGGTTAGCGAGGATACGGAAAGTCCCTTTTTCCGGCTGCACATGAAGCACCGAACATTTTCCATCGTCGAAATAGGGATGAAAAATGCAGAACTTGTAGAGTGTATCATATTGGTTCATTGGTAAAGTAGGTTTAGCTTTAAAACGTACGTTTCGAAAGTACGTAAAATAAATTGAGTATGCAAATGGTTCGGGACTAATTAACACTTTGCCGGGTGATTCGGCGGCTGCTTTGTTTGATCTCGGTGCCGTCGAAGGTGAGCATACGGGCCCGGCAGAGAATGGAAGGGTAGTAGTGGCCGCCTAATATGCTCCATACGTTGCTGAGTTCTTGTATGCTCAGATTGACTGGTTCGAGGGTTACTTTGGTTCCGTCAGGTAGAACGAGCGTGCCGGTTTGTTGAAGGAAGGAGAGGCTGTCGGATAAGAGTTTGAGCGATTCTCCGTAATTTTTAGGGGCGAACACGGCGGCTACCATAATATCGATGTTGAGATACCAGGGCGGCGATTGACGGTTTAGGTCGGCGGGGGCGCCTCCCCGGTAATTCGCTTGGATGCCCATGGCGGTTTCTCGACTGATATTCAATAGGGTGAGGATGATTTTATCGGATTGGTCTTCCTGGGGTTCGGCGTTTATCATGCCGGCTTCGGCAATGATTTCGGGCCGGTTGTAGTAGCTGACCAGGTATTCGTTCATTTGTTCGGCTAGGGTTTGAAGCAGATGGTGAATCATAACGTAATGAATTTAAGGGTTGTGTCGGGATTCAAATGTAGTTAAAAATAGCGGGCTATAAATGCATTTTCTGCAAAAAAAGAGGGGATGCATCTTTTTTCAGGGGATGTCGGGGCGTGAGCGGCGGGGGTTCTTGTCGTTTTTTATCTGTTGAAAAAATAGCATGCCTATGGAATCCGAATCGGATGCTTATGCAATTCGAATTCCATGCTTATGCAATTTCGATTCCATAGGCATGAAATGGGAATTGCTTTTTAGTGGTGTGTTAACCAGTTGTTTTTCAGTTGGATATAAATGCGTCTTTCGGATTTCGGGGGTTGGCTTACTTATTGTCATATTTTTTTGTCAAAGGGATAAATGCGATAGGGCTATGAAGAGGGGGCGGGAAGGGAGAAAATAGGGGGGCATTGAAAATTTGGAAATAGGGAGATGATCGCGGGCGCGAGTGCTCTCTTTCTCGTACATTAATATAAGAAGTATTCTTTCTCTTTTCGATTAATTCGGGGAAGCGAAACTATCCGAATTTCAAGCGATGTAGGCCGGTCGTTTTTTTATTTATCGTAAACTGCCGATAATCAGCTTGTAAGCCTGCCGTCTGAAAAATAACCTAAAAATAGTGTGTAAAAAGTTTGGAAGATATGTTGTAAAGCACTACTTTTGCATCCGCATTCGAGAGAGAACGGCGGTTGTAAACATACTGAAACAAACTTTTAGAGAAAAAAGTTCCGAAATAATTTGGAAGTTATCAATAAAAGTTCTTATCTTTGCATCCACGTTCGCAAAACAAAAGCGAGTGTACCTAACAAGAGTTCTTTGAAACAATTACATAATCAACAAGTAGTACAAGTATTGAGAATCAATACCGTCAAAACACTTGAGAAGAAATAAAAACGGATTCTGAGCAAAGACAAACAATTTATACAACG
>DBFJSK010000492.1:0-9220 GCA_048403675.1 Tannerellaceae bacterium
AAGCGACGAAGGGAAAAACGAAAAGTTTCGATAAAGATTCGCTGGTGCGAGCTATTTCCCTCTATGAGGTGATTGCGCCGGTATTGCATCGGGTCGCTATCGGAGAAGTTGGCATCCGCAACGCCCGTTTGCATTATGCAGAGGCTGTCCGCGATTCGGTGGAAACGTACCGCTTGGCGCATTTCGATTTTACGGGCGACGATTTTCTGATCGATTCGCTTTCGGTCGAAAAGCAGCGCTTCGGTTATTTCCGCAACATTGCTTTTGAAGCCGATAGTATCCAGGCTGAAATGACCTCCCGCAATCATGATCTGACGATCGACCGGTTGGCACTGAATACCGAAGAAGGATATTTGCAAGTGGAAAAGATCGCTTTACAACCGCGTTCCCTGCGCAGTCGCCGCGATTATCTGACCGCTCGCATCGATACGATCCGTATCGATAGTTTACAGTATGAAAAGGGAGTAAGCGCCGGGCTTTTCCGCATTCGTTGCCCGAAAGTACAGTATGTAAAAGCGCCCGCTCCGAACCGGAAAGCCCGGAGCGGGTCGCCGGCAGGCGATCCGGTCGATGTCGATGCCGTATTGAACCCGCTTTTCCGTTACCTTACGATCGGCCGGATCGAGGTTAGCGACGGCGCAGTGAGTTTTACCGACCGGGGAGAAAAAAACGCCGTACCCTACCGGCTGAATCATTTCAATTGTTTTGCCACCCATCTCCGTCTGGATCGGGAAACGGGCCAACGCGACGGATTATTTTTTGACTACGACGATTTCGGCTTCGATTTCCGCCAGTTCGATAACCGGCTGCCGGGTACGGATTACCGGTTGATCGTCCGAAGCGGCCGGTTATCTACTGCCGCCGGTTTATGCCGCTTAAACGGCGTCCGCCTGGCTTCGTTGAAACAAAACCCGGGACAGCCGGAAAAGAACTCCCTGGCCTTGTCCGTGCCCGTGTTGGAGGTGAAAGGAATCCGTCTGGCTTCCTCCCAGCCCCTCCGATCCTGGAAAGTGTCGGCCCTGAAGGTGGAAAAACCGGAGCTGACGATGAAGCAGCCCCACCGAGACACCGTCCATCTGGCAATCGATCAAATCGAATTGAAAGCCTTGGCTTATACCCCGGCTTTGTTGCAAATCGGAGAGGTCAACCTGGAGGCGCCGGTCGTCGGATTGGTCTTTCCGGAATCGAACGTTTCCCGGCCCGTACTCGATACCGATACGGTGGGAAAGGTGGTCATCACCGAACCGCTGCTCCCCCCGCGCCCCGGCGTGAAGCCCGCTTTACCGGATACGCTCCTTTCGGCTACCGTGGTGGCCGTGCAAACAGCTTCACCCGGCGATTCCTCGGCTAGGAGAAAGAAGGTATCGGCTACGAAAACAGAAGCCGATTGGTATGAAAAAATCGGAAAATATGCCTCACGGGTCGTGTTGGATAAATTTCGCATCGAAAACGGTGTCGTCAACTATAGCTGGCCTTCCTCTGCTCCCGTTTTGTCGGAAAGTAGCCGGAGTCGTCTTTCGCTCGATCTGTCGGACGTGACGATTTCCGCCCAGCAACGCTCAATCGATCTCGGCGCTGTGCATTTTCAGGCTGAAGAACTGGAATTTCCGCTGAACGGAGGATTTTACGCCCTGAAAATGGGGCGCCTGGCGTTGGATAACGACCGGTTGCAAATCGATAGTGTGCATTTGGTTTCGCCTTATCCCAAACTGGAATTTGCCTATTATCAACCCCACCATAAAGATTGGTTCGACGTGGCGGCCCGTTCCGTCGTACTGGAGGGAATCGACCGGAAAGCTTTGATGGCAGAATCGAGGCTCGATGCCCTCGAACTTCGCGTGCACGATATTTTGCTTCAAAACTTTAAAAACAAACAAATACCGATTACGCCCCACATCGTTCCGATGCTTTATACCGTTATCCAGCAAGCGCCTTTTAAGTTCTCGGTAGCGAATGCCTATATCAGCGATTTTGATGTCATTTACGAGGAACTGGCGAAAAAAGGATCGAGCCTCGGCCGGTTGATTTTTACCGATATGAACGGCCATGTTTCCGGCTTGACCAATATCCCCTCGGCCTTCGATCAGTATATCCGGTTGGAAGCCACCGGCAAAATGATGGGAGTAGGGCCTTTCCATGCCGTCTGGCAGTTGCCGGTCGATTCCCTCAACGACCGCTTCCTGCTGCACGCCCGCCTCGACAGCCTCGATTTGACTACGTTGAATCAGATCATCACGCCCCTGGCGAATGCCAAAGTGAAGAGCGGCCGGGCCTATGATATTCGTTTTCACATGGATGCCGGCAGTCCGGGGGGCCGGATCGATCTGGCGGTTCCTTACCGGGATCTGAAAGTAGCTTTATTGAAAAAGAAAGAAGGCGAACTGGCCGAGCGGTCGTTTTTGAGCGGCTTGGCCAACATGTTGTTGAAGCACGATAACCCTAGTTATCCCGAGCGTCACGATAGCAAACTGCGTACTGTCGATCGGTATGTGGTACGCGATCCTTACCATTCCACATTCAATTATTTATGGCAATTGTTGAAACCTGCGCTCATCGAAACGGTAGGCGTAACCCCCACCGAACAGAAAATTGCAAAAGGGATAGGCGGATTTTTTGCCAAAATTAAAAACTTTTTTAGCTTTGGAAAGAAGAAGAAAAAGAAGGAGTTGGAATCGGATACGTTTATTTTGACAGAAGAAGAGCTTTCCCCTGAAATAAAGTGAAACCTTTTTGTACGTGCGAACTTTTACCTTCGGGAAGAGTTATTAGAGGGTAACCTTCAACGAGTTACATTAGTATTCATTTAATTTTCAAGCGATATGGCATCTTCTGATATTTCCTCTGTAGCTCCTCATCGTCCCCGTAAACTGGATACGAGCACGGTGCCGGAACTCGATTTGAACCGTTACCTGGGCCGATGGTATGAAATTGCGCGTTTCGACCATCGTTTCGAGCGTAACCTGGTAGGCGTAACGGCCGATTACAGCCTGTTGCCCGACGGGAAAGTCCGGGTGGTGAACAGCGGTTACCTGCTCGATTTCAACGGGCGGCATAAACAAGCGGTAGGAAAAGCCAAACAACCCGATCCCGACAAACCGGGGCAGTTGAAAGTTTCTTTCTTTCTGTGGTTTTATACAGACTATAACGTGATGGTACTCGACGAGGATTACGACTATTCGCTCGTCGGCAGCAATACAGATCGGTATTTATGGATATTGAGCCGTACGCCTTCCTTACCCATGCCGACGCTCAACCGGCTGATCGACCAGGCGTATGCCCGCGGTTACGATACCGATAAATTGTTGTGGGTACCGCAGAAAGAAGATTATGCATAATAGAAGGTAGATATGGAACAGCAAAAAAAGTATGACGTGGTGCATTACCCGGAGAAAAACCGGTTTGAAGTAAAAGAAGAGGGCCTGACCGCCTATGTGGAATACCGATTGACCGACGACGGGTTGGATATTCTCCATACCATCGTCCCCGAACCCTTGGAAGGACAGGGAATCGCTTCGGCCCTGGTGCGGGCCGCCTACGATTATGCCTTGGCCAACGAACTGCGACCGCTTGCTACGTGTTCGTATGCCGTGGCCTGGTTGAAAAAACATCCGGCGTATAAGGCTGCCGATTGACGTTTTGTTTTTCCGGTGCAGGCAGAGCCTGCCGGAAAGGACGGGAAAATCAGCGCCGGTTTATTTATCCGAACCGAAGGTATCACCGTCGGATAGATCGGAAAGCCGCGTCGGAAAAAGAGTTGTGACGCCTGGCGGAAATCAAATGGCCGCCTGAATAGAAGAGGGGATGTCGCCCGGAAGCGCATCCCCTCTTTTTCGACTTATAGCCGGATATTTTTCGGAAACAGTGTCTTGTTTATTCGTCAGTTTTCAAATACCAGTCGGTATCTTCTTTGCCGCCGCTCATCACCCACGATTCGAAACGGGGATATTCTTTGTCCATTCGAACCGACTCCTTGGCGCCGATGAAATCCTGCGCATCGGCCAGGTCGATGGCAAACGGGAAATAACTATCGGATACGTAATAAATTCCCCGGCTCGCATCGGAAAGATCGTCGTTCGAATGAAGCAGGGAGAAGTTGGCCTTTTCCGTCGGGCTGTAATTGACCAGGTGGCACTCCGTCCGGTTTCCCCGCGTTAAACCCGCGTTGTTAATGATGATAAACGGATTGTAAGGCGCCTGTTTGTATCCCCACGAAGAAACCGGTTTTTTATACGCCACTTTTATATCGAAGGTCGTTCCGGCCGGTACGTTCTTTCCGTTTTCAAATAAGAGAAGGGTAGCTTTTTCCGCCGTTTCATCCAGTCCCTGCCCGTCGCATACATAGTCGGAAGTGACGCTGGCGAACAAAACATCCGTGCGGTTGGCATCCAGTTCGAAACCGAAGCCGTTTTTCCGTTGGGCACCGTTGTGTAGGAAGGTAACGGTTCCGGTTAAACCGGTCATTCCTACTTCGTCGAGGTTGAAATAATCCGTCAGATCATATTTTACCACCACATCGTTCATATCGTAATCGCCTTTGCTGGGCCATAAATCTTCATAGGCCAGAATGCCGCGATGAGGGATCTCAATTCCCGATACTTCCGGAGTTTCCGGGTCCGTTCCGCCGGGTACGTCCGGCAGGGCCTCGATGGGGTTGGCATCGACAATGAAAATATCGTCGCGCATATCCGCGGGGTATTTTTTCTTAACTGCTCCTCCTCCTGACCAGTTGGCTTGTCCCCACGGCTGATCTTCGAAAGCTAATACATAGGAATCGTCGGCTTTGAACATTCCCACCATCGGACGATTATCCATCGTGGAATATTCCATATTGTATTTATTATACCGTTTGGGGGAATAAACCACGTTCACATTTTTCGTATCGATTTGTCCGTTTTGAAAAGCATCGATCAATAATGCGAACCCGATATTTGTCCCGGCTGGAAACTCATCTACATACTGCTCGCCGTCGAAATATTTCAACTGGATGCCTTCACCTTGTTCCAGACCGCTGTTCAGGTTGGGATACAACAGGACTAAATGAGAATTGATCTCCGCTAAATCGGGTATATTCGTGCCGTCGCCGCTATATGTAAAATAGGCTAAGGCGTTCTGCCGCCCGGAAGTGTGTTGGTAGAAATAAATTTTTACATTCGAATCTTTCGACAAATGAATATATTCCCGCAAGTAATTGGCCGGATTCATATCTCCTTCCACCGGCAAGGTTGCATCGATAATCTGCCCGACTTTCCCGGAGATCTGGATTTTTTCGCTCAGCAAATTGTCGGGTACGCCTGCTGCGTTCCATCCTCCGATGGTTTGATAGCTTACGTTGCGTACAGGCCAATCGGTATAGTACGAACCGTTCGGCGAACCTTTCGTAAGCACGGCCTGGCTGCGAACCACCACGTTTTCGGACTTGTCTGTAATATGGATAATTTTTCCTTCCGCATTTGCCCGGACAACACGCGGTACCATCGAAGAGGGAGAATAGACATAAATCTCTTTGATATTATCCGGTTTGTGCTTCCAGGTAAAACTGGCCTTTCCGCCTTTGATGGCGGTTCCTTTCATTTCATACTTCAGGGTAGTATCCCGAACGTAATCTTTGTTAGCATTCAGTTTGAGGGGATTTTCTTTATAAATGTAAAAGTCGACGGCATAGTCGGCCGGTACATTGTAAAGAATATTCACCTCCGCATCGTGAGCGGTTGCATAGTCGAAGTCCTCGCCCGGCTTCACTTCGCCCGAACCGTAGCCTTCTCCTTTGCTAGGATCTTCTTTTTCGATAGAAATGTCTTTCGTACATCCAACGAAAGAGGCGGAAATAAGGAGAGCACTTAAACCTATTCCCAACGCTAATTCTAAGCGTTTTAACGTTTTGTTGACTGTTGACATAAGCATACGATCTCTTTTTTTGCAAAAATATGAAATAAACTTGAATTATCTATCCAAGTTTATTTGTGTTTGAACAGAATTTGCAATAAAAGGTTGAAAGATTATGATTATCTAGGCCAATGGGGAAAGTGAAAAAATGTCAAAAATGAAGTCGGTAACTAATCGTGTATCTGTATACCGAGTAAACGCGCCAATTCAAGCGCTTGCAACGAGTTGACCGTCGCTCCTCTCAACTCGCCCGCCGGTACGCTCCCTACCCGGATTCCGGTAATATCGCAGCTTGAAAGATCGATCCCTTTGAGCGGCGTCCGGTGAAATTCGGCTTCCGCCAGATTGCATGTGGTGAACTGCGTCTCGGTGAGCTGGCAATGATCGAAAGCCGCCCCCCGCAGCAAAGAATCCGTAAAGGCAAGATGGCGCAGCTTGCCTTCCGATAAATTCATGTATTCCGCCCGGCATCCGTTGAAAACAACCTGATTGAAAATTGAATCGGACAAATCGGTGCCTGTCAACTTGCAACCGATAAATTCCACCCGGTGAAAACCGCAGCCCGAGAGCCTTATGTTGGAAAGATCGCAATGCGAAAAAACGACATCGCTGAATTGTGACTTATGAAACCGGCAATCCTTGAAAGCCGTATGATCGAACCGGCAACCGCCGACAGACAAAAATTCGCCGGTAACGGCCTCGACAATTTCATGGTCGAAAGCGAGATCGGTCAGTTCGTTGTCGGGGGTAGAAAGAAGAGTTGATAAACCGGCGACAGGCGTCAACTTGCTTCTCAGCCGGGGAGGAGTAATTTTCTGCATTTTGAAATAAGTTAAGAAATTTGAATAGAGGTAGACGATCTATCCTCTGTAAAAAGGTAGCTGCAAAGATAAACGCTCGCCGCCAAATGACTTGCTTTTTGCCCTTAAAATAACCTGTTTTTATAGGATGGCTGTATCGAATTACCTTACCTTTGTCTTCTTCTTCCTCTTTTAAAAGGGCTTGCTTTAGAAATAAAACGTTTTATAACGTCATTATTTTCAGGCCTTGCGAACGGGTAGCAGTGCGCTCGCACCCTTTTTTTAGACAGGGGAAAGTTTTTTAGCAAGATAGGAAAAGTCGCATGGGCGTAACCGGGCTACTTTTGCACCTGAAATTCTGAAAATATGAAAGCGAAGACAACGACAAAAGAAGAATATCAAGAACGGATTAACCGGCTGGTAGAATACATCAATACCCATCTCGACGGAGAAATCGATTTGAATTTCCTGGCCGAAATGTCCGGCTTCTCCCGTTGGCATTTCCACCGGATAGTCAGCGCTTTCCTGGGCGAACCGCTGGGGGCTTTCATTGTCCGCATGCGCATCGAGACGGCCGCTCGATGGCTGCGTTACTCGGATCTTCCCATCCAAGAGATAGCCTACCGGGTAGGGTACGACGTACCCTCTTCGTTGTCGAAAGTGTTCCGTCAGTTTTACGGAATTTCTCCCAATCAGTACAGAATCGATAAAACATTTCACATTATGCAACCAGAGAAAGTACAACCCGACCTGCAACTCCAGGCCGAAGTGAAAGACGTGCCTCAGCGCCAAGTTATTTATATCTGCCGTCGGGGAGATTACCGCCAAGTAGATTACGCCGGTACCTGGAAAAGCCTCCAGGAATTTGCCCGTAGCCAGGGGGCGTCGTTCTTCGATCCTTCGCCACTCTGTATTTATCATGACGACCCGAAAGTGACGCCTCCCGAACGGCTTCGTACCGATATTTGCATGACTGTTAGCGAGGAAGTGGCCCCCCGGGGTGAAGTGGGCCGTAAATCCGTTTTAGGCGGACGATACGCCGTCTTTCTTTACAAAGGCCCCTACACGCAATTGCAGTCGGTGTATGACACCATCTACAGCCAACTTATTCCCCGCCTGGAATGTACGCTGCGCGATTCGCCCAGTTCCGAACGTTACCTGAACGATCCGGTTACCACGGCGCCGGCCGATTTATTGACGGAGATCTATATTGCAGTAGAATAGAAATACCTGTAGGTTAAAATAAACACATAGCGGATTTGCAAATTTGAGTAAAGCGTAGCGAATTAGCTGAAATATCGTTCGTTACGCTATATTTTTCTCTTGGCGAAAAGCCAAAGAAAACCACGATACAGCCAAACGGTGCAGAAGTTCAGTTACCACCTCATTACCCCCGTAACGGGTGCGGATTTCTTGCTAAATGGTTCTTTTTCTGCGATTTGCGTAATTCTACATAGCTGTCGGTAACTCACTATAAACTAATTTTGTAACCAAAAAAAGGAGTGAGTTATGCGAAGTACATTCAAGGTCTTATTTTACGTGAAGAAAGGCAGCGAGAAGCCTAACGGCAACCTGCCTTTGATGTGCCGCCTTACGGTGGACGGAGAGATTAAACAGTTCAGTTGCAAGATGGACGTTCCCCTGCGGTTGTGGGACGTGAAGAACAACCGTGCTTCGGGCAAGAGCGTCGAAGCGCAGAGAATCAACCTCGCGGTGGATAAAATCCGAGTGGAGGTAAACCGCCGCTATCAAGAATTGATGCAGACGGACGGGTATGTTACCGCCGCCAAGCTCAAAGACGCCTATCTCGGTATCGGCATCAAGCAGGAAACCTTGCTGAAGCTGTTCGAGCAGCACAACGCCGAGTTTGCCAAGAAAGTCGGGCACAGCAGGGCGCAGGGTACATTCCGACGCTATCAGACGGTTTGCAGCCATATTCGGGAGTTCCTGCCCCATACCTACAAGCGTGAGGATATTCCGCTAAAGGAACTCAACCTCACGTTCATCAACGACTTCGAGTATTTCCTGCGCACGGAGAAGAAATGCCGCACCAATACCGTGTGGGGCTACATGATCGTGTTGAAACACATCGTTTCCATAGCGAGGAACGACGGACGTCTGCCGTTCAATCCCTTTGCAGGGTACATCAACTCTCCCGAAAGCGTCGATAGGGGCTACCTTACCCAAAAGGAGATACAGACGCTCATGGACGCACCGATGAAGAACACCTGCCATGAACTCGTACGGGACTTGTTCGTCTTTTCCGTGTTCACGGGTTTGGCGTATTCGGACGTGAAGAACCTCACCGCCGACCGCCTGCAAACATTCTTCGACGGCAACCTGTGGATAATCACCCGAAGAAAGAAAACCAACACCGAATCGAACATCCGTCTTTTGGACGTTCCCAAGCGTATCATCGAGAAATACAAGGGACTTGCAAGGGACGGTCATGTTTTTCCCGTTCCGAGCAACGGCAGTTGCAACAAGATACTCAAAGAGATAGGCAGACAATGCGGCTTCAAGGTTCGTTTGACCTA
>DBFJSK010000493.1:0-1837 GCA_048403675.1 Tannerellaceae bacterium
AGCCGCATTAGAAATCGATTTTACTTCCTCTTTCGAGGGCAAGGCTGTTGCTCGCTATGTGCTTACTTCCGATACTACGCTCTCAGGTAACTTACAAGCTCCCAATGTATGCGGGCGAGGAAGGTATAACCTTTGGTTCAGCCTTTCCTGCAATCGGCCTTTTCGCGAAGTGCGACAAGGTCGTGAAAAAGCCACGCTCCGATTTGGAAGAGCGAACGCCGAACCCCTTGAAATTCGCATCGCCCTTTCTCCTCTCGATTCTTCCGCGGCGAGCGGTCTGCTATCGGCTGCCCGTTGTAAGAAATTCGATCAGGTACGAAAAGAAGCGGCGCGCCAGTGGGAAGAAAAACTTTCCACTATTCAGGTAAAAGGAGGCACGGAGGAAGAAAAGCGACTATTCTATACCTCTTTTTACCGTGTTTGCCTCAGTCCGGCCGATGTTACTTCGCCCGACGGACGGTTCCGAGGTACGGATGGGAAAATCTATACTATAGCTTCGGAACCCGGTGCCAGACAGCATGCGGCCGGTTCCGGCGCGGTTGATAGTCTCCATCCGGAAGGAAAAATCGAACCCGGCGGGTTCCGATACTATAGTTCGTGGTCGCTTTGGGACACTTTCCGAAGCAAATTTCCGCTTTTGGTGCTGATCAATCCGGATTTGATGCAAGATGTCTGCCGTTCGCTGGTCTGGCTGTATTGCACAGGCAAAGCGGATTGGTCGACCTCTTTCGAGTCTACTCCCACAGTGCGTACCGAACACGCTGTCATTTTACTGTTGGACGCTTACCGGAAGAAAATCGAAGGAATAGATTTTCGCCCCGGATACGAAGGCATGAAACAGGAGGCCGAACATTTGCCTGTCGATTCGCCCGACCGTCTGCTGGAAACTGTTTACGATTTGTGGGCTTTTGCCCAGGTGGCGGATATCCTTGGCGAAAAAGCCGATGCGCGTCGTTTCCGGGAGCGTTCCGAACAATTGTTCGAATCGACCTGGAAGAAAGAGTTTCTTACTGTTACGCCGGCATTCAAAGTCATGAAAGGGAACGGATTATATCAGGGCACGCGCTGGCAATATCGTTGGGCGGCGCCTCCTTATCTGGATCGGATGATTGCCTGGGCGGGACGGGATACACTGTTGGCGGAACTGAATTATTTCTTCAACCAAGGCTTATATAATCAAGGCAACGAACCCGATATTCATGTTCCTTACCTTTTCAACCGGTTGGGAGCGCCCGAGAAAACCCGTCAATGGGTACGCAGGCTTCTTACCGAAGAAATGCTTCATGCCTATGGAGGAAACGCCGAATTTTCCGAACCCTATATCGGCAAGGCATTTAAAGATGCCCCCGAAGGCTATTGCCCCGAAATGGATGAAGACGACGGCACTATGAGCGCCTGGTATATGTTCGGTTGCATGGGTTTCTATCCCCTGCTGGTAGGAAGCGACGAATATGAACTTTCTTCTCCCCTGTTCGATGAAATCCGGCTGACCACCGCCCCGGGCGTAGTTTTCACCATTCGCGCGAGCGGACGACGATCGGCAGATGCGCCGGTACGATGCATCAGACTCAACGGAAAGCCGTTAACCAATTACCGCCTTTCGCATACCGCCTTTTTGAAAGGAGGAATATTGGAGTTTGAATACGAGTAATTCTTTACCGATACCTTCCGGAAAATAAAACATCAATGAAAAATTTCCCTCTTTTTGTTTATTCCTCCGTAAATACTACCCTGTTTACGGAGGAATTTTTTATCCCGGTCGGGTGGGCGGAGCGACTTGTCTTTTTATCAGGCTATTATCTTTTCCGATCACTTTAATAGAAATTAACCGCTTTTG
>DBFJSK010000494.1:0-1642 GCA_048403675.1 Tannerellaceae bacterium
TGTAGGCGCCGGCAAAAATGGCATGGAATTATTCCGGCTGATGAAAGACGATCTCTCCTACGGATTCAACGTGATGGGTTTTTTCGACGACAATGTTTCTCTTAAGGAAGTGCTTCCTAATTATTTGGGGATGACGGATGAAGTGGAAGCTTATGTGCTCGACAACGGGATCGATGAAATTTATTGTACCCTCCCGGGCACGAACGACGGTAAAATTCTCCGGATGCTGAATTTTGCGGAAAAAAATATGGTGCGTTTTTATATCGTGCCGGAGTTCTACCGGAATGTGAAAAAGAGCCTGGTGATGGAAGTCATGGAATCGATTCCGCTGCTCACCGTCCGACGCGAACCGCTCCAGGCGGCTTATAACCGGGCTTTGAAACGTGCTTTCGATGTGGCCTTTTCTTTCGGTATCCTGGTATTTGTGTTTCCCGAACTTTATGTAATCGTCGGTATGTTGATAAAAATGAGTTCGCCGGGGCCGGTTTTGTTCCGCCAGAAACGTACCGGATTATATGGGCATGAATTCGAATGTTATAAATTCCGGACGATGCGGGTGAATGCCGAGGCCGATACCTTGCAAGCAGTGAAGGATGATCCGCGTAAAACGCGGGTGGGGAATTTCCTGCGCCGGACGAACCTGGACGAGTTTCCGCAATTTATCAATGTATTGCTGGGGGATATGTCGGTGGTCGGGCCACGGCCGCACATGCTCAAACATACCGAGCAATATTCGGCGCTGATCGATAAGTATATGGTGCGCCATCTGGTCAAGCCGGGCGTCACCGGTTGGGCGCAGGTGACGGGGTACCGCGGAGAGACGAAAACGCTCGAACAAATGGAAGGACGTGTCAAACGCGATGTGTGGTATATTGAAAACTGGTCGTTTTTCCTTGATTTAAAGATTATTGTGGTTACGGTGCTGAATATGTTCAAAGGCGAGAAAAATGCGTATTGAAACGGCTCGATGCACACTTTTTGCCGGAATGTGTAATTCGTATCTATATTTGTCGTATCTTTGCGGCCGATGGGAAGAATAGTAGCCATAGATTACGGCCGGAAACGTACCGGCCTGGCGGTAACCGATACGTTGCAACTGATTGCGGGCGGTCTTGCGACGGTGCCGAGCGGTGAAGTCGTTGCCTACCTGGCGAAGTATAGCGCACACGAGCCGGTGGAACGGTTTATCGTAGGGCAGCCGAAGCAGTTGAACAACGAGCCTTCGGAAAATATGCAGTATGTGGAAGCGTTTGTCAGCCATTTAAAACGGACGTTGCCGGAGATTCCGGTGGAATATTACGACGAACGTTTTACCTCGGTTATGGCGCACCAGGCCATGCTTGACGGCGGCCTGAAGAAGAAAAAACGGCAGGATAAAGGGCTGGTCGACGAGATCAGTGCGGTCATTATCTTGCAAGCCTATTTGGAAAGTAAAAAATATCAGTTATAACTTATGATTTTACCCGTTTATTTATATGGCCAGCCGGTGCTTAGAAAAGAGGCTGGAGACGTACCCCGCGACTACCCGGAATTGAAACAATTGGTAGCTAATATGTTTGAAACGATGTATCATGCCGACGGGGTAGGGCTTGCAGCGCCTCAGGTGGGCTTATCGATTCGGCTCCTGGTGATCGATGCCGAC
>DBFJSK010000495.1:0-2676 GCA_048403675.1 Tannerellaceae bacterium
AAAAGGAAGGCGAATTGCCTTCCGCATTCGATTCTTTAATTGATTTGATTTATTAATTCTCCCGGCCTTTTAGAGGCCGGGAGTCCGACCACCGAAGGTGGTTAAAAAATTTTTGAAAAAACGCCCTTTATGATACTATCGGACATACTCATGCAAGAAGCTCCCGGAAACCCGAACATTCACCTGCACCGGGAAGGATTGTTCTGGAAAGCCTACGAATACTCGGCTTACCAATTCATACATACCGTCCGTGCTTACAATCCCCAGAAAAAATGGATGAAGGGGCTTCAACGCGACATCGTATCCTTGGGTTTTCCCGATCGCGTATTGGCCGAAATCCTCCAGGGAAGAACGGCCGAACAGGTCGATGAAAAGAATTGGATCATCCGGGGAACGGAGCCGGTAGGGGAAGAAGAGTTTGAAAACTGGAAAGAAAAATTGTCCCGGCATGTATCGACCACCACGGCATCGTGTCCGTCTGCGTCGGTTCAGTCCTCGTGCGCAGTTCCGGCGGAAACCGCCCATTCGGGCGAACGCACGGTTTTGGCCAAACTGGCGGCTTTCCAAGTAGAGAGCGCTTCGCCCTTGCAGTGCATGATGTTTATTTCCGAACTTCAAAAGGAATTGCGTTCATGATTTACGATAACCTGCCGGTGTATAAGGCTACGTACGATTTGTTGTTGCTCTTGTTCAAACTCAACCGGAATTTCCAGCGGGATTACCGCTATACGTTGGGCGAGAATATCAAAAATGAATTGATCGACTTATTGGTTTGCATTTACAAGGCGAACGCATCGGTACAAAAAACGGCGATTCTGGAGGAGGCCCGCGGACATGTGGTCGTGGCCAAATTGCAATTTCGCCTGCTCTCGGATCTGAAACAGATCAATGTCAAACAGTATGCCGCCGTAGCCGAACGGATAGAAAGCATATCCAAACAGCTTACGGCTTGGCATAAATCGAGTATGAAATAATAGTAATTATCGACAGCGCGATGGCACTCTTGGAAGATGTATTTACGGCTTATTACGATGCTCGCCGGAACAAACGGAACACGTATAACCAGCTTCATTTCGAATTTAATGTGGAAGAGAACCTGATCTCGCTTTACCGCGAAGTGGAGGAACGCCGGTATACGGTGGGCCGAAGCATTTGCTTCATGATTCTCAACCCGGTGAAGCGGGAAGTGTTTGCCGCCAATTTCCGCGATCGCGTGATTCACCATTTGTTGTACAACTACATCAATCCGGTGTTCGACAAGATGTTCATCGTAGACTGTTATTCGTGCCGCGAGGGGAAAGGTACGCTATACGGCATCACCCGTCTGGCCGGTCATATCCGGTCGTGCTCGGACAATTACCGTAAGCCTTGCTACATCCTGAAACTCGATTTGCGCGGGTATTTCATGAATATCAATCGACAGATTTTATTCGATTATATCCAGGGAGTGATGCTGAAGAAAGGGAATCTGAAAAACGCCGAGGGCGTGTGCTGGCGCGAGACGCCGGAATACGAGGTGGCGATGTATTTGCTTCCCCTTATCATTTTCAACGATCCGGTAAAAAACTGCATACGGAAAGGCAAGGTGGAGGAATGGGAAGGCTTGCCGCCTTCGAAAAGCCTGTTTTTCTCGCCAGCGGGATGCGGCCTGCCGATTGGGAATCTGACTTCGCAGCTTTTCAGCAACATCTACCTGAATGAATTCGATAATTATGTAAAACGATCGCTGGGGATCAAGCATTATGGACGGTACGTCGATGATTTTTATCTCGTACATACCGACCGGAAGTATCTGCTTTCGCTGGTTCCTATCCTAAAAAATTATTTATGGACAACTCGTGGAGCGACCCTGCATCCCAACAAGATCACCTTAGTGGATTGTTGGCAAGGCGTTCCTTTCCTGGGGAGCGTGATAAAGCCTTTCCGGATTTACCTGGGTAACCGAAGCTTCAAACAATTGGGCAACTGCTTGGAAGAGTGGAAGCGCGAATTGGCAGGAGAAGAGGAAATCCCGGAAAAGCGGGTGGAAGATTTCCGTTCCTCGATCAACTCCTATCTGGGACTGACGCAGCATTTCAACAGTCTGAACCGGAAGAAAGAGGTGATCGGGAAGTATCCGTTTGTGTTCCGTTACGGATACTTCAGCGGGGAGATGAACAAGTTTGTAATTAAGAAGAGAGAAAAAGAGCGGTCAATGTCCGGAGTTCCGGAAGCTACGGTTTCCGGTAGTGAGACGTGTAAATTCAAAACGACCTACTGATGAAGTAAAAGTCCGGGGAAAACGGAACAGAAGCCTCGGTTTTCATTAGTTATTCGTTTCGGTTGGCAGGGTGTTTCATGCTGGTCATATCCACTTTGTCAATTAAGTAAGGGTCGTTTTTATTCTGCCGGCCGCTGGCAACCGGAATGGCAATGGAGATTCCAACAATCAGGGGACGAACGGCAACTATTGGTCGTCTTCACCGAGTGGTACGAATGCTACGAACGTGAACTTCAATGGTGGCACGGCGAATGTGAACACTAACAATCGGGTCAATGCCTTCTCGGTGCGGTGTGTGCAAGTATTTACAGGCCGCTCTTTATTCTGGGAAGTATTTTAAGAAGTAAAAAGAAAAAAGGAATATGAACTATTGTATATGTCTAATTTAAATTTTATGAACATGAACTTTAAAAACG
>DBFJSK010000496.1:0-2681 GCA_048403675.1 Tannerellaceae bacterium
CTGTACGAGGTAAAGAAAACTTACCAGGGCATCTATTTCGAACCGGCCGCTTTGGAAAAAGGCCAGATCCGGCTAATCAACTACTACCAGTTTACCGACCTGAATCATTACAATTACGAATGGTCGTTTCAGGTAAACGATAAGGTGACGGCTTCCGGCGCCTTCCAGGCCACGGGCAAACCGGGCACGACCACTACGGTTACCCTTCCCCTGCCGGCCTATACGCCCAAAGCGGGAGAAGAATATTTCCTGAGCGTCAAAGCTACCGAAAAAGTGGGAACGGAAATGATACCGGTAGGACATATCGTAGCCTCCGAACAATTGCAGTTGCCCGGTAGCCGTTATTTCGAGAAAGATTATACCGCAAAAGGCAATTTGCAAATACAGCAGGACGAAAAGGCTCTCCGCTTCGAAAGCGGCGCCGTCAAAGGCACGATCAACCTCCAGAACGGTTTACTTACCGCTTATTCGAACCAGGGAAAGAATTTGCTGACCTCGGCCCCGGTGCCCAATTTCTGGCGCGCCCAGACCGATAACGATTTCGGGGAGAATCTGGCGGAAAAAACCAATGTATGGCGTACAGCCGGCAATCATCTGAAAGTGATCTCGACGAATGTGGAGAAACGCCCAGGGGGTGAAGTAGCCGTAACGGCGCATTGCAAACTGGCTTATATTGATGTGGATTATACGCTGGGTTACCTGATTCGCCCGGACGGCTCGGTACAAGTAAGCGGGTCGATCGATATGGGCGATAAGGAAATGCCGGAATTGCCCCGGTTCGGGATGAAAATGCAGTTGCCGGTAGTCTTCGATCAGGTGTCGTACTACGGCCGCGGCCCGCTGGAAAACTATTGGGATCGGCAACGTTCGATGTTCGTGGGCCGGTACGACTGCCGGGTGGACGATTTGGGCTTTGCCTATATCCGCCCGCAAGAAAACGGCAACCGGGCCGGTTTGCGGAGCGTGACGTTTACCGACGCACAGGGCAGCGGCCTTGAAATAGAGGCGGTAGGCGAGCCGCTGAACTTCACGGCGCGCCATAATCTGGATGAAGATTTCGATCCGGGCCTGACGAAAAAACAGCAACATATGGCGGATATCGACCGGCGTAATTTGCTGGCGGTGAACATCGACTGGCAGCAACGCGGCTTGGGCGGCGATACGAGCTGGGGCGATAAACCGATGGATAAATACCGGTTGCTGGGTAATAAATACAGTTTCTCGTACATCTTGCGTCCGGTCGCTAAATAAGATCTGATACGCGGATTTCGTGGTCTAAACGCCGGATTTAACGATCCGGCGTTTTTTTATCTTGCAAATGAATCGGGAAATAAATAGCTTAGCCGCCGGTTTACGCCCTGAACCCTGAACCCGACCCCGGGCTGCCGGTAGGGGTGTTTAGGTATATGTGTTTAATTTAATGAATTCGATTATGAGAAAAAAAGGAATCTATTTGTTTGCCTTGGTGTGCCTGGCGGTATTTTTTACCGCTTGTAAGGATGATGATGACAAGAACGGAAAAGCAGGATGGGAGAATCTTTCGGGTACCTACGAAGGGGCCGAGAAACTGGCGCTCAAACTGAACGAAATGACGTTGCCGGTGGGCTACAAATCGGTAACGGTCAGCGCTTCTTCGGCCGAGAAAGCTTCGGTAGTGCTGACGAATATTTTGCCCGAAACGCCCGCGCTTACGCTGGATGCGACTTTAACGGAAAATGCGGGAGTGTATAGTTTCTCGGCAGAGGCTGCCGTGGCGGATGGTACGGTAACGGCTACGGGAAGTTTCCAGGGCGAGATGCTTACCGTTTCGCTTAGCCGGAAGGTTACCTCGCCGGCGGCGGGAACCTGGAAACTGAAATTTGTTACTTCCGGTACAACGAAAGCGGCCGCGGTATATGCCCATATCGTCACCGGGAATGCAACGATCGACCAGACGATTCAACTGATGCTTCCCAGCTTGGGCGCTTTGATTGCCGGGAAGGTGGAAGCGGTTACGCCTGTGTTGGCTTCGGATGGCATTTTCAGCGTCACCTGGCGTAAGGTGGGCGCTTCCGAAGATTCGGGGCTGCCGGAAAATATAGCGGCCGCCATCAGTTTTCAGTATTGTGTGCTCGACGGGAAATTGTTGCTGGCCATCGATAAGAGTTATGTGGAGCTGGCCGGGGCTTTCCTGGGCGACCAGTTGGCGAAATATGGCTTGAAAGTGGAGGACATTACCAAGTTGCTGGTTGATTTGGGTGGCTATTATGCCGTACCGCTGGAGATGAAGACGGAAGGCAATGAAGCGACATTTTATGTAAATAAAGAACTGGTGGTACCTGTGGCCACGGTGGCGGCTCCGATCGTAACGCCGTTGTTGCCGGAAAATATACAGCAGATTGTGCCCACCCTGGTTAATTTGCTGCCTACCGCCGAGGCCTTGGATTTCGGACTGGTATTCACGAAGGAATAATTTTTTCGATCTATTTCCGCCGGGCAGCGGGAAACCGTATAGGAGCGAGCGGCTTCTTTCGGTTTCCCGCTTTCTTTTGCCGGTCGGCGAATGCCCAGGCAGGAGAGACGCGACTTGTGTCTCCCTTGTTTGCGGCTTGTCCCACCCCCCCGCCTTTTTCTTCGTAAAGCCGGAGAGTTCCTGTAGTTTTTTTTCTATTTGAAAAACGGATGCTTATGAAATTCGAATT
>DBFJSK010000497.1:0-12378 GCA_048403675.1 Tannerellaceae bacterium
CATGCCCAGGTCGTCCACCCGTTTTTTGAAATCCGAGGGGGCCAAGCCGTAGATTTTACCGTTGTCGTAACCGGCCGTTTCCAGATTTTTATAGCCCATGGCAGCCGCCGTTTCCAGCACTTTCTGAATCCCTTCGTCTTTTACCAGGTCGCGAAGCGAATATAACTGAAGACCTACATATTTACCCGTGTCCGAAGAAGCCGCTTTACCGGCGCAAGAAGATAAGAATTGAGGTACAACCATCCCTCCGGCAAGCATAAGAGATGCCCGCTTTAAAAAGTCACGTCTGTTTTGCATAGTACTAAATATTAAGTTTGCTTGAGAATAGGTACAAAAGTAAGACTATATTTTCAGGTTTTTTGTTTGTTGGCGTTAAATTCTTCAAAAATGACAGGGTGTCTTAAAATTCACTATCTTTGTTTTTCAACAGACGAACTTAAATCATTCACAGGATCATGAAAAAATTATCAATTCTTGCGCTAGACCTTTTCCTTTTATGTTTGTGTTTTTCCGCTTGCACGCATACGGGCGGCGGCTCGCTTTTCGCAGACGGAGATGCTTCCCGGTGGCGTACTTCCGGCGCTGTAACGGTAGACGAACAGGGGCTTACCCTGACCGGCAACGAGGCCAGCGCCGTTTTGAAAAACAGTCAATACCGCAATTTCGACCTGCAGCTCCGGCTACGTACCACGCCCGGCGGCAAAGGGGCGATCTGGTTCCATACCGATCCGGCACTGAAAAAAGGATACCGGATTGCAGTCAATAATAATGTAGAAGACCCGGTATGGTGGAAAATGACCGGCAGTTTGCTCTCGGTGCGCAACCTGACGAAAAGTTTGGTCAAAGAAAACGAATGGTTCGATATGCATATCCGGGTGGAAGGGCGGAAAATCAGTGTCCTTGTGAACGGCGAACCGGTGGTGGAATATACCGAACCCACCGCCCCCTATCGTACCGACGCCCATAAATATGCGTTGCTTTCGGAAGGCACTTTCGCTTTAGTCAGCGAGGGGCCGGGCAGCTTGCAATTCGAGAAAATCAGCGTAGAAGAAGTCGATCCGAAAGGGTTGGATCTGGAAGCGCAACTGGCTGAGGCCGGCGACGAGCAAAACGATGAAATCATCCGGCTGCATCAGGCCGATTTTCCGGTGTTAGATTACCATGTACACCTGAAAGGAGGACTGACGAAAGAGGTGGCCGCCCGCCAATCGCGCCAGTTGGGCATCAACTACGCCATCGCTCCCAATTGTGGGATCGGCTTCCCCATCACCAACGACCAGCAGATTGCCGCCTACCTCGACAACATGCGTACCGAACCTTTTATCCTGGCCATGCAGGCCGAAGGACGCGAATGGCTTACTACCTTTTCGCCGCAGGCCCGCGCTCAATTCGACTATGTATTTACCGACGCCTTGACTTTTACCGATGCGAAGGGACTGCGTACGCGTTTGTGGATTCCGGAAGAAACCTGGATTGAAAATGAACAAGCCTATATGGATCTGATCGTCGATAAAATTTGCGGTGTGTTGAAAGAACCTGTCGATATTTATGTCAATCCTTGTTTCCTTCCTGCCCCGATGGATCAGCGTTTCGATGAGTTCTGGACGGAAAAACGGATGAATAAATTTATCGACGCTCTGGCCCAAAGCGGGAAAGCCCTCGAAATTAACGAACTCTACCAGATTCCCAATAAAGCGATTCTGATGAAAGCCAAAGCGGCCGGCGTTAAATTCACCTTCGGCAGCAACAATGTGACGCCCGACGTCAGCCGGTTGGAATATAGCATCCGAATGATGAAGGAATGCGGGCTGACGGCGAAAGATATGTATAAGCCTCGTATCAAAATATAAAAGAAACGAGGGCGCCGGGGGAAAGGGAGCGGCGCCCTCCTCCCAATTTATCGGGCAAAATTGCTGGCTCAACTAAAAATATTACTACCTTTGAATCTGTATAACCATAACAGAGAAAAAGATAGCATGAAACAGTTAGCGAAAAAACTGCTTTGCGCCCTCGGGCTGGCTTTGTATTGCTGCGCAGGCCTACAAGCACAAAGCCTCGACCAGGCAAAAAAACTATATAATGAAGGAAACTACGCCGAAGCCAAACCGGCGTTCGAAAAGCTGGTGAAACAAGCGCCCGGCAACGGTTCCTACAATTACTGGTACGGCGTATGTTGCTTCGAGACAGGCGATCTGGCCGGCGCCGAGAAGCACCTGTCGGCGGCTGTCAAACGAAAAGTACAAGAGGCTTATCGTTATTTGGGCGAAGTGTATTATGCGACGTATCGTTTCGACAAGGCGGCGGAAATGTTTGAAGATTATATCACCCTGCTGGCCAAAAAGAAACAACCGGCCGAAGCGGCGGAAATCCGGCTCGACCTGGCTACCAAAGCCAACCGGATGATGGATAAAACGGAAGACGTGCAGATTATCGACAGCCTGGTGGTGGATAAAGCGGATTTCCTTTCGGCTTACACCTTGAGCGAGGAAAGCGGAAGTCTGGCTTCTTTCCAGCACTTTTTCCAGACGCCGGACGAGGTTTCCTCGACGGTTTACAAAAATCAGAAGGGCGACATGATTTATTATGCCCACGCTACCGACGGTAATCATTACTGTTTGTTCAGTCAGTCGAAATTAATCGACGGCTGGGGCGACGAAAAGCAATTGCCAATGAATATCAACAGTAACGAAGACGATAATTATCCCTTCGTACTTCCCGACGGGGTAACGATTTACTATGCTTCCAAAGGAAACGGTTCGCTCGGCGGATACGATTTGTT
The DNA here is from genome assembly GCA_048403675.1 of Tannerellaceae bacterium. Classification (GTDB taxonomy): domain Bacteria; phylum Bacteroidota; class Bacteroidia; order Bacteroidales; family Tannerellaceae; genus Parabacteroides. The sequence goes on from DBFJSK010000497.1 coordinate 2,780, forward strand.
TGTGACGCGCTATAATATGAGTTCCGACACCTACCTGACGCCCGAACAGTTGGGCATGCCGTTCAATTCGCCTTTCAACGATTATATGATGGTGATCGATGAAGTGAAAGGATTGGGATGGTTCGTTTCCGACCGTTACCAGCCCGACGACAAAGTCTGTGTTTATCTTTTCATCCCTAACGATGAACGGAAACGGGTGGATAGTGAAGAAGAGGACGTGAAACGGGCCCGGGCTTCGATCGCTTCGATCCGGGATTCGTGGCGGGAAGGAGCGGATTATGCGGAGTTGATCCGACTGGCGCATGCAGAGTTGCCTTACGGGAAAAACGAAATAAAAAAAGATTTCGATTTTGTTATCAACAATCAGCTCACTTACTATACGATGGATGAAATTCAGAACCCGGAAGCGCGTAATTATTACGAAAAAGTAATCGCGTTGCGCCGGCAGATCGACGAGTTGAACAGCCAGTTAGACAAATGGAGAAACGCCTGGACGACTGGTAACAAGTCCAGACGCGAGCAATTGGCTCCAAAGATCGAGGAGGCTGAAAAACAGCTCGATACTCTTCTACAGCAACCGGCCGGATGGGAGAAGAAAGCCCGGAATGCGGAAATCAATTATTTGAAAACACATCATTAACGCTCGCTTCAAGCCCCTTTAAAGCCTATGCTGTCGAACCTGCTTATCCTCGTATTCCTGATGGGACTGGCTATTTTGCTGATCTTGCTGGAACTATTTCTTTTGCCGGGAATTACGTTGGCCGGCATAGGCGGTTTTTTGTTTGCGGCGGCAGGGATCTTTTTCGCCTATTCGCTGGGTACTGTCGCGGGACATCTTACACTCGGTGTTTCCCTGTTGCTTTTTGCCGCTCTTTTTGCGTGGCTGTTACGCTCCCGCTCTTTTCATCGGGTAGCGCTGAATACCGACATCGACTCGAAGATTGCCTCTGTAAAAGATACGGGCATTGCTCCGGGCGACGAAGGGATAACGCTTTCGCGCTTGGCACCGGTTGGCAAAGCCCGGATCGGCAAAGCGGTCGTAGAGGTGAGGGCCCGGGAAGAACTGATCGATGAAAACACGCCCATTGTGGTGACGCGGGTCGACAATCAACATATTTTTGTCGAACATCAAGAAAAAACAAGTATTCACGTTTAATTTAATTCACTATGGAAATGACCTTTGTGCCTTTCTTATTGCTGGCGGTAGCCGTACTGTTGCTTGCCATCTTCTTTTACTATGTGCCGTTCCTGCTCTGGATTTCGGCCAAAGTATCGGGAGTAAATATTTCGCTGATTCAATTATTCCTGATGCGTATCCGGAAAGTGCCTCCTTATATCATTACCCGGGCCATGATCGAAGCGCATAAAGCCGGTTTGAAAACTTTGACCCGCGATGAGTTGGAAGCTCACTACCTGGCTGGCGGTCATGTGGAAAAAGTAGTTCATGCGCTGGTTTCTGCTTCGAAAGCCAACATCGACCTGCCTTTCCAGATGGCTACCGCGATCGACCTGGCCGGACGCGACGTATTCGAAGCCGTGCAGATGTCGGTTAATCCGAAAGTAATCGACACGCCGCCCGTAACGGCTGTGGCCAAGGACGGCATCCAGCTTATTGCCAAAGCCCGTGTTACCGTCAGAGCGAATATCAAACAACTTGTAGGAGGGGCCGGAGAAGAAACGATTCTGGCTCGTGTAGGAGAAGGTATCGTCTCGTCGATCGGTTCGTCGGAAAACCATAAGACGGTTCTGGAAAACCCGGATTCCATTTCGAAACTGGTCTTGCGTAAGGGACTGGATGCCGGTACGGCTTTTGAAATCTTGTCGATCGATATTGCCGATATCGATATAGGTAAAAACATCGGTGCTTTCCTGCAAATGGATCAGGCGCAGGCTGATAAGAATATTGCGCAAGCTAAAGCCGAAGAACGCCGGGCCATGGCGGTGGCTGTAGAGCAGGAAATGAAAGCGAAGGCGCAAGAAGCACGTGCCAAGGTGATCGAGGCCGAAGCCGAAGTGCCCAAAGCGATGGCGGAAGCTTTCCGTTCGGGCAATTTGGGCATCATGGATTATTATAAGATGAAGAATATAGAAGCCGATACGTCGATGCGCGAAGCGATTGCCAAGCCTACGAGTGCGCCTTCGAAACCGTTAAAAGATTAAACCTATGCGTACCATTCCCGCTTCAGAATTGATCGTCAATGGAGATGGAAGTATTTTTCATCTGCATCTGAAACCGGAACAACTGGCCGACCGCATCGTGTTGGTTGGCGATCCGGACAGGGTAACGACCGTAGCCGGCTATTTCGACAGCCGCGAATGCGAAGTTTCCAGCCGCGAATTTCATACCATTACCGGACGGTATAAAGGAAAAAGAATTACGGTGGTTTCCCACGGGATCGGTACGGATAATATAGACATCGTGCTCAACGAACTGGATGCGCTGGCCAATATCGATTTGGCCACGCGCACCGTCAAGCCGGATTTCCGCCCGCTTACTTTGGTGCGTGTCGGCACCTCCGGCGGCTTGCAACCGTTTACGCCGGTCGGTACCTATGTGGCTGCGGAAAAATCCATCGGCTTCGACGGCGTTCTTTATTTTTATGCAGATAATACGGCTGTACGCGACAGTCGTTTCGAAGCGGAATTGCGCACCCAACTGGCCTGGCCGCTGACCGGTATTTACCCTTATGTCGTTTCGGCGGATGCTTCGTTGGTCGAGCAGATTGCTAAAGACGATGTGATCCGGGGAGTAACCATTGCTGCCAACGGATTTTACGGCCCGCAGGGCAGGGAACTCAGGCTGCCGCTGGCAGACCCGGATTTGAACCGGAAAATAGAGGCTTTCGAATATGAAGGGCGTAAAATTACGAATTTCGAAATGGAAAGTTCTTCGCTGGCCGGTCTGGCGGCTCTGATGGGGCACCGGGCAATGACCGTTTGCTGTATCATTGCCGGACGGGTGAATCTCCGGATGAACACCGAGTATAAGGGATCGCTGAACGAGTTGATCGAGAAGGTGCTCGATCGTATCTGAGGGTTCGCCGGCGGTGCACGTCTCTTTTTCGTAAAATAGGTGGTTGAAGGGTTACACGGCAACCTCCGCGGTCGATAAATTGTTTTATCTCCAAAAAGTAAATCATGGAAGCAGAAAAAACGTTATTGGATTCGATCGAATGGGGACGCGTCATTTCGAATAAAGAAGAAAAACAGTTAATCGCCAACCGGATTGCGGCTGAGGTGAAAACGGGCGAAGTAATCGGAGTGGGTTCGGGTTCGACTGTGTTTTTGGCTTTACAACGAATTTCCGAACGGATACGCGAAGAGGGGTTGCAGGTATGGGCGATCCCGACTTCGTATGAAATCAAGATTACGTGTGCACGTTTGGGCATTCCGCTGACCAGTTTGTGGGAACATACGCCGGTCTGGAGCTTCGACGGCGCGGATGAAATTGATCCGGATATGAATCTGATTAAGGGGCGCGGGGGGGCTATGTTTAAAGAGAAACTGCTGATGCGTGCAAGTCCGAAAACGTTCATTATCGCCGATTCGTCGAAAAAAGTCCCGAAGCTGGGTACCCATTTCCCGGTTCCGGTGGAAGTATTTCCGGATGCGTTGCTGTATGTGGAAAAGGCGCTCCGGCATCTGTACCCTACCGAAATCAAATTGAGGATGGCCCAAGGAAAAGACGGGCCGGTGATTACGGAAAACGGAAATATGATTCTGGATGTGCGCTTTCCTGAAATTCCCCTTTATCTGGAGACTGCGCTCAAAACCATTACGGGAGTTATCGAAAGCGGATTGTTTTTAAATTATCCGATAGAAATTATCGGGTTGGAAGAAGCTTAAAGAAAAAACGGTTGTTTTTTAAATAGCCGGGAACAGGGCCGCGAAAAACAGACGTATGAAGGAGCTGCTTGATAAGTCTTGTAAAGCTTTTGAAAAGGGAATAATCTCGTATACCGACAGGCCTAAAAACTTCGGGTAAATAGAAAAAGCTCGGTATAAAGACCGAGCTTTCGCAAAAATAGAATTTATCTTCTGCCCTGCTGCCCGGGGGCCGCTTCCTGAGTGAGATAATCTTATTTATTTTATGCCTCTGCACATGTAAACCGTAGGCTGCCTTTGCCCTGTGAAAACTCACCAAAGCAAGGGTCAATGCAAAAATCCTTGCTTTTTCAACACATTCAGTAGAACCTCCGAGAAATATTCATTATTCTTTTTGGTATACCGTACATCCGTAAACACTTGGGCGAGCGTTTCTTTGTCATTTTCCTGTACAAATTGCCGGTTTACTTCCAAGGTTTCTTTTTCGTGATACAAATCGTCGATAGCTTGCGGCGTATAATCGGCATAGGTTTCCTGATGAACGACGGCTGCCAGCGGTAATCGTTCTGGTTGAGCGGGAAGGGGTTGTTCCGGATAGCCGACCGTAACCGTTACAATGGGCACAACCAAACGAGGCAAAGATAATATATCGACGATTTGCCCCGCATTGTAGGCTGTCGTACCCAGGTAACAGATACCCAACCCCATGGCTTCGGCTGCATTACAGAAACTTTGAGCAAACAACATCGCGTCGATGGTGGCGGCTATAAAGGTTTGCAAATTATCGAATCCAGCTTCCGCTTTCCGTTGTGCGGCCCATTTCACAAATCGGTTGGCATCGGCACAAAAGGTAAGCACAACGGGGGCGCTCGTCACCATCGGTTGGTGAAAATGGGCCGGCGCTAGCTGTTCTTTCTGTTCTTTACTGCGCGTCACCACTACACTGTATAATTGCATATTACCTGTATTCGAAGCGCGAGCGGCTATTTCCAGCAACTCGTTCAAACATTCGTCGGGAAGATCTTCGGAAGTATATTTCCGGATCGTTCGCCTGTTTTTCATACTTTCCAACATAGTTCATCTTTTTATGTAAATACGTTATTTTCATTCATGTCGATGAGCCGCCGGGCCACAACGGTACCTTCCGGCATCAATAACAAAACCCGAGCAACCAGATCGGCATCCGGTTTAACACGCTCCGGGGTAATCCATATACGGCCGCAAAGGTGTTTTCTTTGTTTTTAATCGATTCGTAATCCTGAAGCGGATCGCCTACCCGGAAAGTATAGCGATCGTTCACCCGGAAATCTTGCTTCTCAACGAGTTGAACGTCGGCGACAGCCGATAGCTGATCCAGAAAAAAGGTTTGCGCCAGCAAACGCCGGTCGGTCGCTTTCTCCGATAACCAGGTCTGCAAATTCGGATTACCGGCAAATACTTGTTTTCCTTCCGCATCAGACCCTGAAGCACATGGAATGTTTCGTACCCGCAGATAGCCTAGTTGCTGAAGGTAATCCAGATAAGAGGCTTGTTGCCCATAAGGCAATCCGGTCTGTCGGGTCAGTTCGGCCGAGCGAAGAAGCAAAGGGGAGGTCGTAACGGTTTCCATCAACAGCTTTTTCATGCGGAGAATGCCCCCTTGCGTAAGCGTAGCGGCAGATGCGAGATCCACTTCGATCGATTTTGCTACATTTCGTTGTAAACGTTCGGGAAAAGCGGTCGGATCGTGCCAGTAAAAAGGGTAACAACCGTGGGAGAGATAATTCCGGAAAAGCGGAACAATATGAAGTTGACTGTTGATCTCTTTTACCCAGCCGGCATGATGGCTGACTAATTCGTCGAGCGGAATGGGCGCCTTGTCGAGTACGCTTTCATACGCCAGGTATTCCCGAAAAGAAAGCGTATGGAGGCGATAACAGGTCGTGTCCTTCCCGAATTTGGTTTCTACCTCTTCAGGTCGTATCACAGGTGAAGCGGCAAAAACCAGGTGTAAATCGGGATATTTATTCAATAACAAACCACATTCTTTCAGCCAGGCGGGATAGGCTTGTACCTGATCGAGAAACAGATGGGTTCCTCCGTTTTTGCAAAATTCGGTCACGGTACGGGTTAAGGTACGACGCAAAAAACCTAAATTGTCGAGGCTCAGATAGCAAGCTTTTTCCGATTCGCCGAATTGCAATTTAATCCGTTGTAGCAAAAGGGTGGTTTTACCGGCGCCTTCTTGTCCGATAACCCCGACGGTACGCTGCCCCCAGGAGATACGGTCGTATAAATAGCGGCGAAAGGTACAATTCAAACCGCGCAATAAGGGGCGATGGTCGAGTGGGAAATTGCTCATAATATAGTAAGCTTTTAGGCAAAGATAAAGAATAAAACCGAAAGTACGAGCAGCAGGGAATTGGGATCTCGTTATCTGCGAGGGCTACATCCTGTCGGGATCGGCAATAAAGGTTATTTTTTCCGTTGCCGAAATATCGCCTCTTTTCTGTGATTTTGTTCATTTTGTCTCTATGAAAATAGAAACTTCGGACGAGGGACGGGTTGAATTTTAAGCCGATCGATTTGGATTACATCCGTTTTTACACCTGAATTGTTTTTTGTACCTTTGCGTCAGTTTAATTCTGTTTACAACATGAAAACATCCAACGTCTACTTCACTGATTTGCGCACGACCCCGACCAGCAACCTTTTGGACAAAATGGAACGGCTTGTCCGCCGGGCCGGGTTGCCGACCATCGATTTTAAGAATCAGTTTGTCGCCCTAAAAATTCATTTCGGCGAACCCGGTAATCTGGCGTATATTCGCCCCAATTATGCCGCCCGGATGGTAAGTATCCTCCGGAGTCTGGGTGCCAAACCGTTTCTGACGGATTGTAATACGCTCTATTCCGGACGTCGCGCCAATGCCGTAGATCATCTGCAAAGCGCCACGGAAAACGGGTTTAATCCGCTTTCGGCCAATTGTCATGTCATTATAGCAGACGGTTTGAAAGGGACGGATTACCGCGAAATTGCTATAGACGGCGAATATTGCAAAGCGCCTAAAATCGGGACGGCGATTGCGGATGCCGATATTATCATTTCGATGAATCATTTTAAAGGACACGAACAAACGGGCTTCGGAGGCGCTTTGAAAAACTTAGGCATGGGGTGTGCCAGTGTCGGAGGTAAGTTGGAGTTGCATTCGGCTTCTCAACCTCGTATTCATACGGATCATTGCAAAGGTTGCAATATATGTGTAAAACATTGCGCCCACGATGCTGTTCATCTCGATGAAGTCCATAAAGCGGTGATCGATTACGAAAAATGTGTCGGATGCGGTCAGTGTGTGGCTCTTTGTCAGTACGACGGGGCGGTGATGGGGAAGGATGACACATCGGAGCGGTTGAATTATAAAATTGCAGAGTATTCGAAAGCGGTTTTATTGGATAAACCGCATTTCCACATCAGCTTTATTATGAATGTTTCGCCGGAATGTGATTGTTGGAATCATAACGATGCGGCGATCGTCCCCGATCTGGGAATCGCGGCTTCTTTTGATCCGGTCGCCCTCGACAAAGCTTGTGCCGACTTGGTTATCCAGGCGCCAATTCTGCAAGGTAACAAATTGGCGGAAGCTCACCCGCATGAACATTTGGCAGGCGCCGATAAATTTCATTTGATTCATCCCGAAACGAATTGGCAAGCCGGCCTGGCACATGCCGAGAAGATCGGATTGGGGACGGAAGCTTATGAATTGATTAAGGTGTGAGGCTAGCCTCGAAAAGAGAAAAATTTGACGAAGGGGTTAGCATCTGGCTGTGGTTAGCCCATTAACTCATTCTTACCAGCTCATTGCGCTTGCTGATTGGGAGGCGAAAGTTGTTGTTGATAAGTGATAATTGTTTATACAAAGAGACAAAATGAACCAGGATACTATCTGTGCCGTATCGACTGCACCCGGATGCGGGGGAATTGCCGTTATCCGGGTGTCGGGCCCGGATGCGATTAGCATCTGCAACTCGATTTTCATTCCCCGCAAGGCTGGGAAAAATCTGTCGGAACGAAAAGCGTATTCGCTCACTTTCGGGAGTATTACCGGAGAAAACGGGCCTATCGACGACGTGATAGTAGCTCTTTTCCGCACTCCTCACTCGTTCACGGGAGAAGATACGATAGAGATAACCTGTCACGGCTCGACTTTTATCCAGCAGGAGATTCTGCACCTGCTTATCGAAAAGGGCTGTCGGAGCGCCCTGCCCGGCGAATATACCCAGCGGGCTTTCCTGAATGGCAAAATGGATCTCAGCCAGGCCGAAGCGGTTGCCGATCTGATCGCCTCGACTTCCGCCGGCCAACATAAGCTGGCTTTACGCCAGATGCGGGGCGAATTCAGCAACCAGCTAGCGACGCTCCGCAGCCAGCTACTGGATTTTACTTCTTTAATCGAACTGGAACTGGATTTCAGCGAAGAGGATGTGGAATTTGCCAATCGCACCCATCTCAAACAACTTGCCGGCGAAATCGAACGACTTATCGGACGCCTGGCCGATTCTTTTCGCGTAGGGAACGCCATCAAAAACGGCATTCCGGTTGCCATTATCGGCGAAACGAATGCCGGTAAATCGACCTTGCTCAACCTCTTGGTAGGCGAAGAACGGGCCATCGTATCCGACATCCACGGTACCACCCGCGATGTGATCGAAGACACCATCACCCTCTCCGGCATCACCTTCCGCTTTATCGACACAGCCGGCATCCGTGAAACGACCGACCGCATAGAGAGTCTCGGTATCGAACGCACATTCCAGAAGCTCGACCAGGCCAGCATCCTCCTTTGGGTAATCGACCTGACCACATCGGCCGGCCAAATCGAAGCCCTCGCCCGCACTATCCTCCCCAAAGCGGATGGCAAGAAAACGATTCTGGTTTTCAACAAAGCGGACTTGCTTTCCCCCGCCGAGCTGGAAGCCAAGCAGCATCTGTTATCTGCCGTTCCGGCCGAGCGTCTCTACATCTCCGCCAAACAACGTTCCAACACGAACCAGCTTGAAACCCGTCTCCTCGAAGCGGCCGCCCTACCCGACCTCTCTTCCCCCGACATCATCGTCACCAACATCCGCCACTACGAAGCCCTCACCCACGCCCGCTTCGCCATCCAGCGCGTCCTCGAAGGCCTCGCCCAAAACATCTCCGGCGACTTCCTCAGCCAAGACATCCGCGAATGCATGCACTACCTCGGCGAAATCACCGGCCAAATCTCCACCGACGAAATCCTAGGCAATATATTCGGAAAGTTTTGCATCGGAAAATAGGTAGTGACTTGTCCTAAAATAGCTTTACACAGTAATAACTATAAAAAGTGTAAAAGTTATGATTAGACGAGAACGAAAATTCTATTCAGAAGAATTTCGTGAGCGTGTTTTGACGGCTTACTACAACAGTAATAAATCATTTGCTATGATAGCCCGACGCTTTCAAGTCAAGAGAGATACGGTCAGTAGTTGGGTTTATCGTAAAAGACTTGCTTCTAATCCAAAAGAAAGTAGTAAAATAGTGGAGGATCATGAACGGTACGTTGAGCAACGAGCAAGAAAGTTAGAACAAGCCCGATTGAAAGAGGTACAGGCAGAGAGCACCTATTACAGGAAGCTGAGAATATCAAACGGAAAAAGTAAACTGTCTCAATTCATCGCAAAGAGCTTTCTAAACTAAATAGATAGTAGGAGGAAATGACACCAACAAAAAGAAATCAAGAAGAAACTTAAAAGACCTACTTTAACAACTCAAGA
>DBFJSK010000498.1:0-4853 GCA_048403675.1 Tannerellaceae bacterium
GTGCCGGAGAACTGAAACCCGATAAAAAACAAGAGAAAACCTATCGGGATAGTTTGCTAACCGTTGTTGAAACAACAACACATGCAAAAGAAAAACTGGTCGCCTTATCGGAACTGGCCCGGTTGAACTGGCAAACGCCGGCGGAAACCTATTACCGCAAGCAACAAGCAAAAATAGCGCTCGAAACCGATTCCTTCACCTATTTCTACCAAGCCGCGTCGGAATTAGGCCGCTACTATTGCAATGCCAATAATCGGGACAGCCTCAAACTATGGGGCGACAAAGTAGATTCCATAGCCAAAATACGCAAGGAAACTCCTAACGCCACTTTCGATTTTCTCAATTACTACTGCCGTTATTATCTGATGAACGGAGATTACGAACTAGCCATGAACGAAGCCGTATGCCTACAGATGTTGTCGGAAGAGGCGGATAACCCGAAAGCGGCTATTTCCAGCCAGGAATATCTGGGACTTATATACCTCGTGATAGGCCGCGACCGGGATGCCGAGGTAGCCTTTGAAAAAGGACTGGCTCTGCTCAAACAACAACAACCGCCAATGCCTGATTACGAAATACAACTTATGTCCTACCTTTTCATCTCCTATTTGCGGTTGCAGGAACTAGATAAAATCCGGACAGGACTCGACTATTTCGCCCGGTTGTTGCAACAGATGAAAGAAGAACAAGCCCTCCACCTGAAATGGGCAAACTATCCGTTCAAGGAAAAATATGCTATTCTCCATTCCTATTATATCAACCTGTATGTAGCCGAAAAGAACGGTCCCGAGGCAACCGAAGCCGTACAAAAAGCCTCCATTTATGTGGAAGATAAGCCGTCGCCTTATTTGACGTCGATCTACAACTTGGCTTTGGCCCGGTATTATTTTTTCTTGAAAGACTATCCCCGGGCACTGGCCGAAATCAACAAAACGCTTGCCGCCGACTACTCGATTGAAACGCTGGAGCTAAAAATCAACATTTATGAAGCCTGGGGCAAAAAAGACGAAGCCCTGGCGATCCATACTGAATTGCTGGATTTTATCAAGCAAACGAACATCACGGCTTTTACCCGTCAAATTGACCAATTACAAACCCTGCATAACCTGAACGAGAAAAAGATGCAGGAACAAAAGCTGCTTTTACAAAAGGAAAAACTATCCCAAAAGCAAAAACAACTCACCGCCTCCCTCATTTTCACCTCTGTACTGCTCATTCTGATCTATTTGCTCATCCGATACGCTTTACATACGCGCCGTCTCAAAATCGATTTGCAAAAAGAACGTAGCGAACTGATCGAGACCAGCAGAAAACTACGTATAGCCAAAGAGCAAGCCGAAGTGTCCAACCGGATGAAAACCTCGTTCGTGGCCAATATGAATCACGAGGTACGCACGCCGCTGAATGCCATTGTAGGCTTCTCCGATTTATTGACGGATGCCGACGAGGAAGAAAGACAATTTTATATCCGGGTCATCCACGAAAACACCTACCTATTACTCAAACTGGTGGATGACATTCTCGATTTGTCACTCATGGAATCGGGGCGGTTCAATCTGAACCGGAGCGATACCGACATTTACACTTGCTGCCAACATGCGCTGAATAACATACGATCGAAAGTGCATCCGGGCGTGCAACTCGATTTCACATATTCCGACCACCCCTTCATCCTGAAAACAGATCCTCAACGTTTGCAACAACTCTTGCAAAACTTGTTAGGCAACGCCGCCAAATTTACCGAAGAAGGAAAAATCGTGCTGGCTTATCACATTGACCAGATCCGGCAACAAGTCGTGTTCTCCGTCACGGACACCGGTTGCGGCATATCTCCCGAGCAACAAGAAACCATCTTCAAACGTTTCGAAAAACTGGATGATTTCAAACAAGGCGCAGGCCTGGGATTAGTAATCAGCCGGAAGATCGCCGACTATCTGGGGGGCAGTTTGACGGTCGATCCGACCTATACCCGCGGAGCCTGTTTTGTATTTACCCATCCGTTTTTCGATCAGCCGCCCGTATAGGAGCGCTTCTATCCTTGACCGATCACTAACACCGCAGGGCAATGATCCGAGTGAACGGCGTCATTCAAAATATACGCTTCCTGCACCTGGGGCTGCAACGCATTATCGACCATGCAATAATCGATACGCCACCCTTTATTATTGGCCCGGGCGTTGAAACGATAACTCCACCAGGTATATTCCTGGCGATTGGGATGAAGAAATCGGAACGTGTCCGTAAACCCGGCGGCCAGGAAACGCGACATCCACTCCCTTTCCTCCGGCAGAAAACCGCTGTTTTTCGCATTTCTGACCGGATCGTGAATATCGATCGGCTCATGGCAAATGTTATAATCCCCGCACAAGATCAAGCCGGGGCGGCTGTGGCGGAGCGCCGTTACATACGCCTGGAAATCTTCGAGCCACGCCATCTTAAACCCCTGCCGCTCTTCGCCGCTGGTACCTGAAGGATGATAGACGCTGACTACGGACAACGCTCCGAAATCCGCCCGGATAAACCGGCCCTCCTGGTCGTACTTCTCGATTCCCATGCCATACTCCACATGATCAGGCTCGCGTTTGGTAAGGATCGCCACACCGCTATATCCTTTTTTACGGGCGCTGTGCAAATAACACCGGTACCCCAACGCCTCGAAAACAGAAGCCGGGAACTGCTCCGGTTGCAACTTCGTCTCCTGGATACAACACACATCCGGCTGCACCCCGGCCAGCCATTCGGTCAGTCCCTTTCCGACCGCCGCCCTAAGCCCATTTACATTATAAGTGATAATTTTCAATTTTTCCGCTTTTAAGTGTTTATTTTCAATCTGAACCCGAAGATAGCGCAAACCGGGAAGAAATCAAAGCAAACACGGTTTGGCTCCCGGTGCTCCCTATCTTGGCTTATTGCAGACAAAGATACGAACTTTGACCGTTTTTTTATTGTTCCAATACCATAGCCCCGATAGATAAATTCGATATATTTGTTACTAAAATTTTCGTACACTATGTGGCAAGACCTGCAAACCATCCTGGAAAGTACCCAGATCAGCACTGCGACCGTAGCCGTCCGGCTAGGCATCAGCTTTCTGCTAGGCGCCTTGATCGGTGTGGAACGCCAACTCCGTCGCCGCGATGCCGGCATGCGTACCTTTACTTTGATCTGCATGGGATCGACAGCCGCCATGCTCGTATCCATCTGGATACCCCAAACTTACCCTAATTTCCTGAACGGCGATCCGGGCCGCATTGCCGCCCAGGTACTGACCGGCATCGGTTTTCTAGGCGCCGGCGCCATCATTCAGAGCCACGGCAGTGTACGAGGCCTCACCACCGCCGCCTGCATCTGGGTAATGGCCGTTATCGGTCTGTGCGTAGGAGCTGGGATGTACCTTACCGCCGGCATCACCACGCTATGCACCCTGTTTGTACTCATCTCGCTCGAACAATTGGAAAAACGCATGTACCTGAATGGCGTCAACAAAATCCTGACCGTAGCCTGTTCTACCTCGGCCCCCGATCAAGAAGCCATCCGGAAGATACTGGAAGACAATAATATTTTTATCACCAGCATTTCTTACGAATACAATTACGACAAAAACAATACGCTTATCAATTACAAGGTAAACGTAAAATCCAAGTCTTCTTACAACGAGCTTTTCGCCGCTATAAAAAAACTTGGATATATTTCGCAAATTCGTCTGTTGGATTAAAACGATTGGATTAAAACGATTGGATTAAAAAGGAGAATCCTAAGCCGCAATCCATCGAAAAAAGCACGCTATAGCCAAGAAAAACCCGAAAAATCAGATCTCCCCTTCCAATTCCCCCTTCAGCATCCGGCCCACAATCCGCGCTGCTTCAGCCACATACTTTCCGCACGGACGTCGGCCGTAATAAGCCCCTGTACGCAGGGAAGGCGCCGGCGTAGTAGTAGCCGCATCCTCGGGAGGAAGCAAGTTACGGCAAATAATCGACGCATGCTTTTCCTTGAAAAGCTCCGCCATTTTCTGCACCATGGCATAATTGCGCGTACGTGCCTGTTGATCGGACGTCTCCAACACCGGATACCGGAAGCCCGCCAACATCGCCATCGCGCTAACCGTACCGCATACTTCCCGCATCCGGCCGACGCCCCCCCCAAAAGAAACCGTCATCTTTTTAGCCAGCTCCAACTCCAAATCGAGCACATCGGCATAAGCCAGAAACACCGATTGCGAACAGTTAAAGCCCGATTCAAAATTATCGACTGCCCGGGCGATCCGTTCCTCCAGGTCAAACTCTTTCATATAAGCTCAATTTTTAGGAGATCAATAAAGATAATCCACACACGCCCTGTCCGCTTTAACCGGGCCGATAATGCCTTTCGCCACCGCCACATGTTCGGGATGGTTGGCATACAGCGCCACATCTTCTAGTGTATCCAGTTCGCAAGTCAGGATCAAATCCCACGTCTCTTCCGGGTTACAATTCAAATCCACCCGGATACTGCGTAAAACGTCGATTTTATCGATCAAAGCCTCCAACTTCTCTTTAATTTCCCGTAATTTAGCCTGCTTCTCGGCCGGGTTTTCAAACGTTTTGAGTTTGAACATGACAATGTGTCTAATCATAACCTATCTACCTTAATTATATATTATATATACTTTTCCTCCAGATACGAATCCTTATACCCCAGGAAATAAAGAATACCGTCCAAGCCGATGGTGGAAATAGACTGTTTGGCCGTCGCCTTCACCTTCGGTTTGGCATGGAAAGCGATGCCCAGCCCGGCAATGCTAATCATCGGCAAATCATTGGCGCCATCGCCTACGGCTACCGTCTGCCGGATATCCACGTTTTCCACTTGCG
>DBFJSK010000499.1:0-11539 GCA_048403675.1 Tannerellaceae bacterium
GGCGCAATCCGCATAAGGCCCCAATAACTCGATAGCCATAAGTTGCCTTTCGCATCCTCTTCGATGGATTGAATCACACTGGGAATGGGGAGTTTTGTCCCCATTCCCAGCCGGGAGAAGGCTCCCGAGGCGCGGTCGTAGCGAACCAGCCCCCCGCCGTCGGTAGCGAACCACATGGTGCCGTCGCGTCCTTCCAGCAGGGCGAGGATGGAATTCACCGACAGGCCGGATTCGTCGGCCGAGGCCTGGAAGTGTTTCCACTCTCCGCGGTCTAACTGGCAACGGAAAATGCCGTTGTTGCGGGTGGCTACCCAGAGGTAGCCTTCGGCGTCTTCGTGCAAATCGACCACTTCCACCATCATGCCCACGGTAATGACGGTCTGGAAATCGTCGGTTTCCCGGTTGTAGCGGCAAAGTCCCCACGCGGTGCCGATGTAGATGTCGCCGCCGTGGGTTTGATGAAGGGCCAGCACCACGTCGCTGCCGATGGTGCGGGGCAGTTCGCCGGAATGACGGTACCAACGTGTTTTTCCGGTAGAAAGATCCATCATCGCCAGGCCGTTGCCGTTGGTTCCGATCCACAAGCCGGTCTGGGTTTGAAGCAAAGCCGTTACTTCTATCTGCAAATGGGTGTCGGTGGCTACCGGCACAGGGCGCAGCAGGTGCTCGTTCTCCTTTAGTTTCCAAAGGCCGTAGCGGGTGCCTACCCATACGCCGCCCGCGCTGTCTTCGCACAGGGGGCCGATAATGGTTTCGCCTTTTCCCTGGTTTTCCGGCAGGGCGTAGGTAAAACGTTCGAAATGGCGGGTATGCCAGGCCAGGTAGTTGATGCCGTCTTGTTCGGTCAGCATCCATAAGCCTTTTTCACGGTCTGGCAGGATGGCGTTCAGATGGCTGCCGGGCATCGGTTCGCCGATCAGGTTGTCGGCCGTCTCGAAAACGCCTGTGCGGGGATCGAGCAGGTAGGCGCCGGCGCTGGTGCCGATCAGCAGGCGGCCTTCCCGCATCGGTACGAAACAGAGAATGGCTTCTTGCCGTTTGGCGGAGAGATGAAAGCGGTGTTTCATTTTTCCGTCGATGGCATGGTAAGCAATCACATCGCCTCCCGTACTGCCTATCCAAACGGTTTCGTCGGCGGCCGAAAGGGCCGAGAGGGTAGCCGGCGCATTTACGCCGACCTGGGTGAAGGTTTGTTTATATTTACATCGACCGTCCGGGTCGAGGGCCAGCCATCCTTCCTGCAGGGTGGCGATGTATACGATGTCGTTGGAGAGGCAGAGATCCACCAGGAAAGAACTGTAGGCGCTGTTTTGCGTCAGTTGGCCGGTGGCGGGGTTCCAGCGGAAAAGGCCCTGGCCCAAGGTGGCGATCCAGATCTGGCCGCTCCGGTCTTTGACGATGCGTTTTACTTCGGAACTGATGGACACGCCGTAGCGGGTGCGCAGCGTGAGGGGTTCTCCTTTTCCTTCTTTTTTGTCGTATACGTAGATGCCGCCGTTGGTTCCTACCAGCAGCGTCCGGGCGTCTAGCTCGGCCAGAGAGAGGATGCGGTTGCTGTTGATTTCGGGGTGCCGGATGTAATAGGCGCGAAAGGTGGTGCCGTCGAAACAGTTCAAGCCGTTGGCCGTGCCGATCCAGATCAAACCGCTGCTATCTTGCAGGGCGCAATAAGCGGTATTGTGGCTCAGGCCGTTTTCTACTTTATATTTGCGAAGGGTATAATCGGGTACGGCATGGAGGATTTGGATAAAAAAGATGCCCAACAGGCCTAGGTAGAAGCGTTTTTTCAGGTAGCTTGTTTCTTTTTCCGGGTTCATTTTTCATACTATGCTATATAGAAGGCTGCCGAAGGCTTTATCGGCAGTTCATGTAGAGTGAAGGCAAAGGTAGAGGAAAATTTTGTATTTTCATAAATGAAGTATAATGAATATAAAAAAGAGTTTTCGTAGCTGAGGAAGAAGGGGTTCGGGGGGCTGCGACAGCGAAAGTGGGGTAGCACTACGTGAATTTGTTTCTACGCTGGGTTTGCATTATCTTTGCTTGCATCAAGCGAAGAGAGCCTGTACCCCGGCCCCGCAACAGCAGCGAACGGGCTTCGGGAGTGGGAGGGCGCCCTTTTCGTCTTTTAAAAAGTGAAAACATGAATCATATCAAACAATTGATTGCAGAAGGGAAAACCCAGGAGGCGATTCGCCTGCTCGATCAGCAGCTTGCCGCCACCCCTTCTGCCGACGAAGCGTATTTCCTAAAGGGAAATGCGTATCTGAAACAAGGCGATGTACGCCAGGCGTTGAACAATTATTTGTTGGCGATGGAATTGAATCCGGAAAGCCCGGCGCGGGAAGCCTACCGGATGCAAATCGATATTTTGAATTTCTATAATAAAGATATGTATAATCATTGAAGAGCGCAGAAAATGGGGAAACAGAACTTCGGGATAAGGAGCCGGCGTATAGGGGCGGTGTATGGCGTAGCTGTTTGGGGGGCGGTTCTTCCTCTGTGTGCGGCGGGAGCTTTTCCGCTCGGGTTCGGGGGCGCCTGCGAATGGCCGGCAACACATAGGGAAGTGGTCGCCGGGACTGATACGGTGGCGGTTGATTCGCTGGCGGTTGATTCGCTGACGGTTGCCGATAAGCCGGCGGAATTTATTTCTTTGGTGGAGATTCCGGCGGGAAGTTTTTATATGGGTTCCACCGGAGAAGGCGAAGAGTTTGACGAGGCGCCGGTGCATCGGGTGACGCTTACCCGCGCTTTCCGGATGGCAGCTACCGAAGTGACGAATATCCAATTTGAAACTTTCTGCCCGGCGCATAAAGCCTTGCGCGGGAAAAACGGAATTTCCAAGGCCGATGATGAAGCGGTGGTGTATGTCAGTTATCCAGAAGCGGTTGCGTTTTGCGAATGGCTCAGCCGGAAAGAAGGAAAGCCGTATCGTTTGCCGACCGAGGCGGAATGGGAATATGCGTGCCGGGCCGGGACGTATTATCCTTTTTATACCGGCGACGGCTTGCCGGGCGAGATGCACAAGAACCAGCGAGTGGTACGCGATTATGCACCGGTTTCTCTGGAAGTGGGCTGTACCCGCCCGAACGCATTCGGCCTTTATGATATGCACGGGAATGTGGAAGAGTGGTGTCTGGATTGGTACGGCCCTTATACGGCAGTAGCGCAGACCGATCCGACAGGCCCGGCTGCGGGCGAGTTTCGCATCACCCGCGGGGGCAGCCATCATACGCCGGAAAAGTATTTGCGCAGTGCGAACCGAATGGCCATGATCCCGGAGGATAAGCATGCGCTGACCGGCTTCCGGGTGGTACAGGCGCCGATGCCGGATTGGCCGCACGGACAGGATACGGGCTTTCCGGCGAATGCTGCGGTTTCAGCGGATGCTGCGCCGCTCCATCAGACGGCAGTCGATCCCTCTAAAAACCGATGGGCGCCTACCGGCGATACGCCTGTATTTTGGGCGCCTGTTCCGTATGTCATCCCTCCGGCTTGCTCCTCTTCTACTCCTTTTTTCCGTCACAATCATCAACCGGCGCTTACCTGGTGCGATAACGGCGATTTGCTGGCGATCTGGTTTTCGGCCGAGGAAGAAAACGGCCGGGGCATCGTCGTGTTGGCTTCGCGGCTTCGGGCCGGACAAACCGCCTGGGATGAAGCTTCGCTGTTTTTCAAAGTGCCCGACCGGAATATGACGGGAGCGGCTTTATGGAACGATGAGCAGGGGACGCTTTACCATTTCAACGGGGTGGAAGCGGCCGGCGACTGGCAAAATCTGATGATCGTGATGCGTACGAGCCGCGATAACGGCCGGACGTGGAGCCGTCCTGAGCTGATTGCTCCGGAACATGCCAAGCGGCACCAGGTGATTGCCGGAACGATGCGCACCCGCGACGGCTGGCTGGTGCAAGCTTGCGACGCAGGCCCTGGCGGAGCCGACGGCACAGCCGTACAGGTGAGCTGCGACGGCGGGCGTACCTGGAAAGATCCTTGGGACGGAGCGCCGCTTCCGGACTTCCGGCCGGGCGGCCAGGGAAGTACGATAGCCGGGATTCATGCGGGGATTGTAGAATTGAACGACGGCCGGTGGATGGCATTGGGCCGAGGCAACAGCTTGCCGGATGCATCCGGACGCCTGCGGATGCCCATGAGCCTTTCGGCCGACGCAGGAAAAACCTGGACGTATGCAGCGACCGAACTGCCGCCGATCGACGGGGGGCAACGTTTGGTATTGCGCCGGCTCCGGGAAGGGCCTTTGCTGCTGATTTCCTTTACCGATCATCCGCTTCGTACGCCGGAGAGCGAACGAGGCCTTTTGTTTCCCGACCGGGAAGGAAACAGTTATCGGGGATACGGCATGTATGCCGCCCTTTCTTACGACGAGGGAAAAACCTGGCCGGTAAAGAAATTGCTTACGGATGGCGTATATCGTTTTCTGAACGGTGGTGCGTGGACGCAGTTCTTCGAAATGGATGCCACCCACGCCGAACCGCGGGGCTACCTGGCCGCTACCCAAACGCCCGACAACCTGATCCATCTGGTAAGCAGCCGTCTATATTATCGGTTCAACCTGGCATGGCTTCTTCGCTAAGAGGCTTACCCGCAATCGTCTGCGGAAATTACTTCTGGGCTTTTACTAGCAGCATCATCGGTCTTTTCAACTCGTCCCGCATGCCAGGCAGATCCAGCATCCCCTCCTCCGGTACTGCTTCCTCCACCGCCTGAATACGGAAACCGTTTTCCAGCAACCCCATCAAAATTTGCGTAAGTGTATGATGTTGCTTCACGACCCGTTGACCCAGAAAACGGGTCGTTCTTTCTCCCGGTTCGAAATAACGATCGACAGGCCAATACAAAGGCTTGCCCTGCGCATCATAAATCCAGTCTTGATTGACGCCGGCGGTAAAAACAGGATGCTCGATATTAAAAAGAAAAGTCCCCCCGGGCTTCAATGTCCGATACACTCTGCGATAAATTTCCTCCAAATCCGCTATATAATGAAGCACCAGATTAGAAACCACGCAATCGAAAGTGTGCTCCGGATAAGCATACGCTTCCACGCCGCACACCTCGTAAGTAATTTTCGGATCCCTATTAATGCACCGGGCCTTACGAATCATCGTTTCACTGGAATCGATACCCAACACGTGCGTTGCCCCGCAGTCTACCGCATATTTACAGTGCCAACCGTAGCCGCACCCCAGATCTAACACGGTTTGGCCGTTCAGATCCGGTAACAAACCTTTCAATTGATGCCATTCGCCCGCTGCGGCCAAACCTTCCCGGCTGCGAGGCATGGCGGCATACGCCTCAAAAAATGCTTTATCGTCGTATATATTTTCCATACCTAGTAAAAAAGCTGCTACGTTCCGGCTATTTCCGATTTCCGTTGTAAGTAAGGGCCAACATGGTAATATCGTCGCTCGGATGTGCACCATTTACGAAATCGCCTACCGAAGATGCCATCTGTTCCACCATACTCCGAGGGGAACGGCCGGGCATCTCCTTGCAGGTTTCCATCAAACGCGAATCGCCGTATAAATTATTGGACGTATCCATCGCTTCATTGATACCGTCGGTGTAAAGGAAAAGACTGTCGCCGGGCATCAGCTTCATGCTTTTCTCTGCATACGCAATATCCGGCATCACGCCCAATGCCATCCCGCCGGTAAGGGGAAGCATCGAAACAACGCCGCTCTGCTTTATCAATACCGGCCGGTTGTGCCCCCCGTTACAATAAACCACTTCGCCGGTATGAATGGATAAAATAGCGTAAAAGACGGTGACGAACATGTTATTGGCACTCTCCCGGCACAACAATTCGTTCGATTCCTTCAAACAAACCGCAGGCGAGAGTTGCCGAAGCGCCGTAGCCCGGATCACCGTACGGCTGATGGCCATAAAGATGGCGGCCGGAATGCCTTTGTCGGAAACATCGGCAACGACAAATCCCAGGTGATTGTCGTCGATCAGGAAAAAGTCGTAAAAATCGCCTCCCACTGCTTTGGCCGCTTCCATCGTGGCATAAATATCGAATTGGTCATATTGGGGGAACGGAGGAAAATGCTTGGGCAAAATAGACTGCTGAATTTCGCGGGCGACGTTGAGGTCGTACTGAATAGCCTCCAACTGGGTATGTTCCTGCTGCGCCGCTTTTACAAAGGCGATTTGTTCGATAGCTTTCTCGATCGTACGTTCGAGATCTTCCATATCGATCGGTTTGGTCGTAAAGTCGAAAGCCCCGCGGTTCATGGCTGTACGAATATTTTCCATATCGCCATAGGCCGATACCATAATACATTTGAGGGCGGGGTTGCGCATCTCGTTGATTTTGGTCAGTAGCGTCAAGCCGTCCATTTCAGGCATATTGATGTCGCTCAGGATAATATCGAAATCGGGGTGATCGAGGAGTATTTTCAACGCTTCCAGGCCGTTGTGGGCAAAAGCGAACTCATATTCTCCTTTCCGGATTTTCCGGCGGAAATATTGAGTGAGTAACACTTCCAAATCCAATTCGTCGTCTACGCTTAATATTTTGATTGCCATGGTGCAGTATTTATTTGGTGGTTAATGGGAGGATGAAGGTAAAGCGGGTGAACGCGCCTTCCCGGGTATCCAGCAGGATGGTACCGTTATGTTTTTCTTCGATAATCGATTTGGTAATCGACAGGCCCAGTCCGGTGCCTTCGCCGGCAGGCTTGGTGGTGAAAAAGGCGTTGAATACTTTTTCCCGGATTTCGGCCGGTACGCCGGTTCCGTTGTCTTCGATGCTCAACCGTACGGTATCCCCTTCGCGCTTCAACTCCACCGAGATGACGGGTTGGTAATCGACGGGAGCGTATTTGGATTTGTTGTAGACTGCATAGCAGGCGTTATTCATGATATTCAATACCGCCCGGCTGAAGTCTTGCGGGATCAGGTTCAGGGGCGGGATCGTTTCATCGTACGATTCCCGGATAGTAATATTGAAGCCCTTGTAGTTGGCCCGCATCGAGTGGTAGGAAAGCCAGACGTATTCTTTTACGAGTTGCTGGAGGGAAGTGGGAAGGTATTCGTCTTCTTTGCCGCGGGAATAGAGCAGGATGCCGCGGATAATGTTGGTGGCCCGGTTGCCGTGTTCTTCTATTTTGCGCAGGTTGGCGTGCAGGTCGACCATGATTTCGCTCAATTCTTCATGCACGGCTTTTAGTTTCTCCCAGGCGTCAGGCGAAAGCAGTTCTTTTTCTTCTTCCAGAATTTCTTCCACATCGTCTACCAGCTTGCCGGATAATTTGCTGAAATTAATCACGAAATTGAGCGGGTTTTGTATCTCGTGCGCAATTCCGGCACTCAGCATGCCGAGCGACGATAGCTTTTCGAGTTTCTTGATCTGCACCCTGAGAAGTTCGATCTCTCTGTTTGTTTCTTCTTTTTTAAGCTGGTCTTCCATCTGTATTCTCCTCTTTGTCGTTTGTATCGTTATCGTGCGCGGTTGCTTTCGGCTGATAAACCGGCAGCGCGATCCGGAATACGGTATATTCGCCTTTTTTACTGTCTACTTCTATCGTTCCGCGATGCTCCTGTACCACTTCGCGGCAGAGGTATAATCCTACGCCGGCAGCTTCGCTGGTGGGTTTGGTGGTAAAAAACGGCGCGAATATCTTTTCACGGAGATTGTCGTCGATGCCGGTTCCGTTGTCGCGTACCGTCAGGACCACTTCGTCGCCGCGCAGTTCCAACGAACAGGTTACCTGGGGCGCATATCCTTCCGCTTCGGCTTTTTTACCCACGGCATAAATAGCGTTTTTCAATAAATTCAACAAGACGTTTCCGAGTTGTTCGGCATTGACTTCCATCATCAAAGGAAGGGACAGCCCTTCGAAAACGAGTTCGATCTGCTTTTCTTTAATTTGGACTTCGCAAGCCCTTTTGAGTTTATCGAGGGTAATCCGGCAGAGATCGTTGATATTGGTCAGTGTCAGGTTGCCTTTGCGTTCTTTCAGCAATTCTTCCATGGCTTTGACAATACGGACGGTGTTATAGCCGTGCTCGGCTATTTTTTGAAGGTTGCCGCTCATCATGCCGATCAATTCGATGGAATCGGTGTAATTATCGGAAGATAAACGGCCTTTCTCGTTTTCGAGGTTGGCTTTCAGGTCGTTTACCAGTCCGGAAGTCAGGTTGGCAAAATTATTGATGTAATTCAGTGGATTCAGGATACGGTCTACAACGCCTTTGGTAAGCTGCCCCACGGTAGCCATGCGTTCCTGCCGAACCAATTCGTCCTGGGCTTCGGCAAGGGCCTCCAGGGCGGCGGCCAACTTCTGAGATTCTTCTTGCACGGCGTCTCTTTCCGAACGGATTTCACGGGTTTGTTCTTCCACTTCCTTGGCGATGTGTTCTTTTTGTTTGAGTTTGCGCCGGGTAATCGATTTGTATATCTGGGCTACCAGCAAAAGGATGAGCAGGTAGGGAATCCATGCGCGGTGGTCGATAAAGAAAGCTACCCCGCATCCTACAAGCCCGATGGTGGAGATGCGTTCCAACAGTCGAACTCGATTTTGCAGTTTTTTTATTTCCTGGTTTAAATTTCCCATGTCCTTTTGTTTTTATCAGGCGTAAATAGGCAAGGTGATGGTTACTTCGGTGAAACGGTCTTTCTCCGAGGCGATTTCGATCTTGCCTTTATGGTTGAGTACCACTTCGCGGCTTAGGTATAAACCGGTGCCGGTGGCTTCTCCGGTGGGTTTGGTGGTAAAAAAAGGCGAAAACACTTTGTTTTTGATACCTTCTTCGATGCCGGTTCCGTTGTCGCGTATAATGAGTTGCAACTGGTTGCCGGTGGTTTGCAGCCGGATGGAGACGTGGGGAATAAAGCCTGTAGGGGTGAGGTCGCTTTTTTTCAACAGGGCATAGAGGCTGTTGTTGAGAATATTTTGCAGCGCACGCCCGATCTGTTCGGTATTCAGCTCCATCGTCAGGGGAACGGAGAGGCCTGAGAAACTACAGATTATTCCTTTTTCCGTGAGTTCTTTCTGCCAGTTCTTTTTCCAACTGTCCAGGTTGACTTTGCAGACTTCGTTGATCTCTACCGTACGGCGATTGCCGGAGCGGTCTTTCAGCAATTCTTCCATCGCTTTGACGATGCGGACGGTGCTTCCGCCGTGTTTTTCGATTTTGTCGAGGTTGCTTTTCAGCATGACCAGCAGCTCTTCCGAGTCGGCGGCCAGAGCGTGGTTGCCGGCTTTCCGGTCGGCAGCCAGGTTTTCCTGTACTTCTTGTACCAAAGAGGCGGAGAGGGTGGCGAAGTTGTTGATGTAGTTCAAGGGGTTCAGGATACGGTCTACCAGCCCTTGGGTAAGCTGACCGACCGAGGCGAGTTTTTCTTTCCGGACTAATTCGTCTTGCGCTTCGGCCAGGGCGGAAAGGGCTTCCTGGAGTTTGTGCGATTCGGCTTGTATTTTATCGCGCTGGAAACGGAGTTCCATGGTGCGTTGTTCGACGATATTTGATAAGAATTCTTTTTTTCGCAGGCGAACACGGGTATAATATTTGTAAACAAAAATCAAACCCAGCGCTACGACAAGCCAGTAGGTCCAGTCGGCGCGCGATAGATAAACCGATATGGCGATCCCGATGGCATCGAGCAAGGTGAGATTTTCCAGAATCTGCATCCGAAGACGGAGATTCTCTACTTGTTTTATATTAATATCCCCCATTCTATGGTTTCTTTGTTGCCGGCGCTCCCTTTAGAGGACGCCGGCGCTAAGCGTCAAAAATTAAGATTGATACCGACCATGGCACTCAAACGTTGCAGTGGATAGCCGTAAATTACTTCATATTGCTGGCTAAGCAGATTGTTTAATTGGACATACACGCCGAACGTATCGTTGAAGGTGTACGTACCGGTGAGGTTCAGTTCGTTAATGGCATCCATCTTTACAATCTGGTCGTAGCCGACACAGGCTTTGCGGTCGGTAGCCAGATAGTAATCCAGCAGGAACGACAAGTTCCGGATCGGTTTCAAAGTCAGGGAAGCCGTCAGTTCCATTTTCGGTTTGCCGAAAGCTTCGAGCTGCCAGTCGGGGCCTGCCTGAGAGGCATCTTCCTGATTGCTTTCTACTTTCCAGTGGTTGTAGACGCCTTTAAGGGAGATGTCGAAAAATTGCTGGTAGCTATATTTCAAATTTACACCGGCAAAGAGCTGATCGGAATCCAGACCGGGATAAACGGTGCTCAGGTTGCCGAACCCGTCGGGTGTATAGCCCGAGGTAGCCGCGAAAAACACCGCGTCGCTGGTTTTCTTATAGCCGGCGAACACGTCGAACCAGAAGCCGGGAGCGGCTCCGCATTTCAGTCCCAGCACGGCATCCACCCAGTTGCGGGAAGGGAGTACGTTTTCTATCGGATTCACGTAGCGGTTGAGGCGCCCCATCTGGTACATGCTATTGGCTTCCAGTTTGCCGTCGGCTTTCAGATATAAAACGGTTTTATCGGCCACTGTTACATCGGCGGAGATGTTGGGAGAGGCCATGAATTTGTGGTTATCGCCGGTATAAAGCATGACATTCGCGCCTAACCGGATGTGCCAGTTTTCGCCTTCTACCTTATAATAGGGCGAGAGGGTGAGATCGGCCCGGTTTTCGAAATGAAAATAGTCCTCGTTGCGCAGGCTTCCGGGCAGGCTATAATTGAAATAGCTCACGGCGCCTCCCAACCCGACGGTCATATCGCCGTTGAAGCCGGCGTTCAGGTCGAAACGGACATCCACGGCGTTTTCGGTGGGGCCGTCCATATCTTTTATGAAACCGTATTTACGGGAAAAGTTGGTATAGCCCAAGTCCAGCAAATAGCCCACTGGCGCTTCTTCTTTCGATTGCACGCCGGCATGGACCTGGATGGTTTGTGCACCTTGGTTGGTTTCCCTATCATAGGTGGTAGCGGGGGGAGCAACAAATGTCATATCGCCCACGGGCTTTCCGTAATAATTGAAAGCGGAATAGCCGTATTTGACGCCCATCAGCAAATCGAGCCGTTCGAAAGCGTGCCGGAAATCCAGACCGCCGAGGTTGTCGTTGAGTTTGGCTTTCACTTTTTCGTCGGTGTCGATGTATTTTACCTTGCCGTTGGTAGAGCGATGCGAGAACCAGAAGTTCAGTTGGTCTTTTTCGGTGCTCAGGATATGATAGCCCAGATCGCCGTTCAGGTTCAGATAGGTGCCGCCGCCGAAATTCACATAGCCCCGGCGTTTGTTGTATTCCATCTGCGTCATGATCGATCCGGAAGGTAATAAGCCGATTTCTTTGCCCGGTTCGGCCGGAAGGGTGAAGGTGGCGTAATCGATCGGTATTTTTCTAACCTCGGGTTCTTTCACGACCGGCAGGGTATTTACCTTGCTGGCGTCTTGAACGGAAGGATCGTATTCTCTTTCCAGTGTCATTTCCCGGTTCAGGTTTTTGTCTTTCGATAGATCTTCCTGTGCGCCGGCCAGGGTTGCCGAACCCAGCAACGCTACGGTGCACCATGCTTTTATCGTATATGTACTTTTCATCGCTTT
>DBFJSK010000500.1:0-2602 GCA_048403675.1 Tannerellaceae bacterium
CATTTATTCAACAATAAATAAAACGAACGAGGGCAGCCTTTTTAAGGAGACTGCCCTTATTTATAGTTACATCAAATTGCACACTTATGCTCAAAGGAACCTTTCCGATTGAAAAATTCAAGGCGCTCGACACCCCTTTCTATTATTATAATATGGAATTGTTGCAAGAAACCTTGAACACGGTGAAAACCGAAGCCGGCCGGTATGGATACCATATCCATTACGCCGTCAAAGCAAACGCCAATCCCCGTCTGCTGGCCACCATCGCATCCAACGGTTTAGGCGCCGACTGCGTAAGCGGAGGAGAAATACAAGCCGCCCTCGACGCCGGATTTCCAGCCGATAAAATCGTCTATGCAGGTGTAGGCAAAGCCGACTGGGAAATCAACCTCGGGCTGGATCATGATATTTTCTGCTTCAACGTCGAATCGGCCGTCGAATTGCAAATCCTCAACGAACTGGCCGCCGCCAAAGAAAAAACGGCCCCGGTGGCCCTCCGGATCAATCCGGAAGTAGACGCGCATACCCACGCCAAAATCACCACGGGCATGAAGGAAAACAAATTCGGTATCAACCTGGGTCAGCTCAAACAAGTTTTCGAAGAACTCAAAAGCCTCTCCCACATCCGGCTGACCGGCATCCATTTCCATATCGGCTCCCAGATCACCGACATGTCGGCCTTTCGCAACCTGGCGATCCGCGTGAATGAAATCCAGGAAGAGCTGGAAGCGCACGGACTGAAAATAGACAATCTGAATTTCGGAGGCGGCCTGGGCATCGACTACTACCACCCCAATCACCTGCCTGTTCCGGCTTTCGACAATTACTTCGCCGTTTTCCATAAACTGCTCGAACTACGTCCCGGCCAGCAAGTTCATTTCGAACCCGGCCGTTCCATCGTAGCCCAATGCGGCACGCTGATCTCCCGGGTACTGTACGTAAAAAAAGGAGAAGCGAAACAATTCGCCATTCTCGACGCCGGCTTTACCGAGCTGATCCGCCCGGCCATGTACGACGCCTACCACCGGATTGAAAACATTTCAAGCTCCCAACCCATCGAGCTATACGACGTAGTAGGCCCGATCTGCGAATCGTCGGACGTTTTCGGGAAAGACGTAGAACTCAACGGCGCCCGCCGCGGCGACTTCATTGCCTTGCGTTCAGCCGGCGCTTACGGCGAAGTGATGGCTTCGCAATACAACTGCCGCCGCTTGCCGGCCGCCTATTATTCCGATCAATTAGTTTAATAAACGCTCAAGAAAAAAGCGCGTGCACCGGTTTTCAGCGGGCGCACGCGCTCGATATTTCTTATGGAACAGTTAGTTGCTTTCACATCGACGGAACTTTGCCTGGCAGGAATCACGGCTCTGCTATTTCTCGTTCTTTTCCTGTACGATCTAATCTCGTACGCCCGGCCTTTACGCGCCGACAAACGTCCGGTCGCGCCCGACAACGGGTTCCGCCCCGCAGTCTCGATCATCGTATATGCCAAAAACGAATCGGAAAACCTGCGCAAACACCTTCCGGCCCTGTTAAATCAGGACTATCCCGTTTTTGAAGTTATCGTTATCAACGACGGATCGACCGATGAAAGCGATGACGTGCTGAAAACCCTCGAAAACGACTACAAGCACCTCTATCATACCTACATCCCCGAAAACGCCCGATACCTGAGCCGGAAAAAACTCTCGCTCACCATCGGCATTAAAGCGGCCAAATACGACCTGCTGCTTTTCACCGAGGCCAATTGCGAACCGGTGTCCCCCCATTGGATCACGTCGATGGTACAACCCTACCGCGCCCAAGAAACCGAAGTGGTACTGGGTTTTTCCGCTTACCGGCATACCGGGAATTTTTTTCACAAACTGGTGGCTTACGACAATCTGCTCACCGGCTTGCAATACCTTTCCTGCGCCCTGAAACACCATCCTTATACCGGCGACGGCCGCAACTTATCCTACCGCAAACCGCTCTTTTTCGAACACAAGGGCTATTATAAATCGTTGGGACTACATGCCGGCGACGACGATTTGTTCGTGAACGAAGCCGCCCACGCGAGAAATACGGCTGTCGTTTATTCCCCCGACAGCCTCACAGAGATGGCACCGGTAGACTATTTCGGGATGTGGAAAGAGATGAAAGCTTCGCGCGCAGCTACAAAGAAGTTTTATAAAGGGGGAAAATTAACTTATTTCCGATTGGGTTCGTTTTGCTTTTTCCTGTTTCTGGCTGCCGTGATCGCTTCGATCGTCAGCGGACTAGCCCATCACCAGTGGGTAATCGCCGCCGAAGCGCTTCTGTTAGGAATGATACGCCTGATCGGCCGGATGGTGATTTTGCGGAAATCGGCCCGGATGTTAGGACAGAAACCGCTCACGGTTTGGTTGCCGCTGCTGGAGATCGTGCAACCGCTTTTCAGCTTGTATGTGCGTATTTACCGGATGTTCCGGGGGAAGAATGATTATACGTTTCGGTTGGGGGGTACACACTAAGATAGCTATTTCACGAAGTATTTCTTTTTTATTGAATAAAGACAACCGGCTTAACGGGCTCCTCCTTCCGCTTTAAACACAAAACATAAAGTTTTAGTAATCATCTTATT
>DBFJSK010000501.1:0-8312 GCA_048403675.1 Tannerellaceae bacterium
TATCCTGGTGAGCAACGCCACGCAGTACGAACCCGACAACCTGGCCTGGCGCATCGCCTACCAGGTGCCCGGACTTTTTCCGGTGATGGACGAGCGCCGGAGCGAGACGGACGTTTACCCCGTAAAATACGCTTCCCCCAACCAGATAGGCCTCGCAAGCTACGCCTATTTCCACAACCCTGTGGCGCTGGCCGCTTTCAACGACAAGAAAAACAAGCATTGGCAAATCCTTCCCGCCTTCTATGCCGAGCTTTATCTGCTGCCGGAGAACACGCTCACCTTCCGCACGGCTTACAGCCAGGATATTTCCCTCCGGCAAAGCCGGGAATACAAGCCGGTGTATAAAATAGGCGGCTCGCAGGAACGTACCGTTTCGGAACTGACCAAAACCAACGACCTCTACCAGAATTATATCTGGGACAACACCCTGACCTACCGCGACAGCTTCGGAAAGCACAACCTCACGGTGATGGCCGGCCATTCGCTGCGCCGGGAAAGCTGGCAGATGCTGAAAGGCGTTTCGCCCGGCGTGCCCGGGGGCGAAGAGGCGTATCTGTACCTCTCGCAAGGCAATGCGGCCGGGCGGCAGACGGAGGACGACGGCACTTCGTATTACGGCTTATCGTATTTCGGCCGCGCCACCTACGATTATGCCGGCAAGTACCTTTTATCGGCCACCTTGCGCGCCGACGGCAGCTCGAAGTATCAGGAGAAATGGGGCTATTTCCCTTCGATAGGCGCTGCCTGGATTCTTACCGGGGAAGGATTCATGAAGCATCAGAAAGTGTTCGATTTCCTGAAAGTGCGGGCCAGTTGGGGCAAACTGGGGAACGATAAAATAAAGGCCAGCGACGGCTTTGCTTCCATCACGCAAGATTTGTGGACATCGGGCGTATCCGGATCGACCGTGCTGCCGGGCTATACCCACCTGGCTTATTTCAGTTGGCTCGGCTGGGAAGTGGTGAACGAGGTGAATGTAGGGGCCGACTTTTCGGTGCTGAATAACCGCTTGGGCGTAGAGATCGATTATTATCACCGGCTTACCGAGAACGCGGTAATCGACGCGCCGCTGCCGATGGGAGCCGGCAAATTGCTGGGCAACAACGGCGAGATTCTCAATAGCGGCGTAGAGCTTTCGGTGAACTGGTCGGATCGGATCGGGAAGGACTTTACGTACACCATCGGGGCGAACCTGACCACGCTGAAAAACGAGGTGAAGAGCCTGCGCGGGCTGCCTTATATCTACGGGGGGTCGGACGAATTTCGTACCATCTCGCGGGTGGGCGATTCGATGAATGCGTTCTACGGTTATGAAATAGACGGCGTTTATCAAAATGCGAACGAGATAGCGGCCGATCCGGTGGCGGTGGAGAATAATTTATCGCCGGGAGATTTCCGCTACAAGGATCAGAACCTCGACGGCAAAATCGACGAGGACGACCGGGTTATCCTCGGCTCGTATCTGCCCGATCTTACGTATGGGGTGAACCTGGGGTTGACGTATAAAAACTTCGATTTCTCGGTGGTGATGCAAGGCCAGACGGGCAACCAGATTTGCAACCGCAAACGGGGGGAACGCCGGTGGCAGTCTGACATCAATTACGACGCCGACCTGGCGGAAAATCGCTGGACGGGCGAGGGTTCTTCCCATCGGTATCCGTCGGCCGCGGGCACGGTGAATCCGTGGAATATTGCCAAATTCAATTCGTTCTATGTGGAAGACGGGGCTTATTTCCGGCTTCAAAACGTGCAAATCGCCTATACGCTGGCCCAGAAGCAACTCCGTTCTTTTCATTTGCCCAGCATCCGGTTGAGCCTGAGCGCGGAACGGCCTTACACCTGGTTCAAGTCGAACGGTTTCACGCCTGAAGTGAGCGACGGGTTCGATTTGCAGACGTATCCGCTGGCGGCCACTTATACTTTCGGAGTACGTATTACTTATTAATTTTTTTTAAACGAGCAGCGAAATGAAACTTATGTTAAAAAAACAAATCGTATGGCTGATGCCGCTGGCGATGACCTTCGCCGGGTGTAGCGATTTACTGGATAAATTGCCGGAAAACACCGTGCCGGTGGCCGGGGTGGATTATTCGAAAACCGACCAGATGTATCAGCCCGTATCGGGGGTGTATGCCACGGCCCAACAGAATTTTTCTTCCTGGACGACCTACGGGTTGATGGTGATCCGCGGGGATGATGTGGATAAAGGTTCCTCGCCTACCGACCAGATCGAATTTTTGTGGTGCAAGGAGTTCAAATACGATCGGGTGAAATCGTTCTGGGCTTTGGACAGCGCCTTCCAATGGTTGTATTATGTGGTGATGGTGGCCAATTCGGCCCTGGAATCGCTGGATGGGTATGCCGGGCATATCACTTTGGAGGCGGATCGGGCACGGTGTACGGCGTATCGGGCGGAGGTGCGTTTTCTGCGGGCGTATGCTTATTTCCGCTTGATGTATTTGTGGGGAGACGTGCCGATTCTGGAAAATAACCAGGATCTGCAGGTGGCGAAATCGCACCGGACGGAGGTATTGGCTTATTTGCTGGAGGAGTTGCAGTACTGTATCGACCATTTGCCCGCGCTTCGGCCTACCGAGCAGCCGCACAACCGGGGGGCGGTTACGAAGTATTCGGCGCTGGCTTTGTTGGCGAAGGTGCAGCTTTACGAAGGCAATTGGCAGGCTGTGGTTTCGGCTACCGAGGAGATTATCGGAAGCTGCAAATTCAGTTTGTATCCGGATTATTATCAGTTGTTTAAGATACCGGGTAAGTTGTGCGACGAGTCGTTGTACGAGCTTCAGTTTACCGATTTCGGAACCGGTAGCGGTGATAGGGTAGGCCCCGACGCCTGGTTTACCTTCCAAGGCCCGCGGGGGGGCGACAAGCCGATCGAAGGTTGGGGCTTTATTACGCCTACGGCCAAGCTGGAAGCGTTTATGTTGGCGCGGGGGGAGGATACGCGGTTGCATACTACCTTCCTGCGCACAGGGGAAACGACACTTTCGGGCGACTATATAAAGGAAGGCAACCCGGGCGAGCCGACGGCTTACAACGG
Source organism: Tannerellaceae bacterium (assembly GCA_048403675.1). GTDB lineage: Bacteria > Bacteroidota > Bacteroidia > Bacteroidales > Tannerellaceae > Parabacteroides. Next base: position 3,056 of record DBFJSK010000501.1, read on the forward strand.
GAAGGCGTATACGCCTTCGTCGCAAATGACGGAGGGGCGGAACGATTACGGGGCGAACAACAATGTGCGGATCTTACGGTATGCGGATGTGTTGCTGATGCACGCCGAGGCGAGTATCCGGTTGGGTGGTAACGGGGATGCTTCGCTGAACGAGGTTCGCAGGCGGGCCTGCTTGGAGCCGGTGGCCGGCGCCACGGTAGAGGATGTGCTGGATGAGCGCTTCGCGGAACTGGCGATGGAATGGGGCGACCGGTTTTTCGACCTGGTGCGCACCGGACGGGCGGCGGCCGAGTTGCCGGGGTTCGTGGAAGGCCGGAGCGCGTATTATCCGATTCCGCAGAATCAACTGGATCTGAATCCGAATTTGAATACGTACAGGGAGATGACGAAGGAGTGAGGTGCTCTATCTCTCTCTCTTTGGAGGCATCCTGCTAATCTTTTAATTGGCATTCAATTGGCATTCAATTGGCAATCGACAGGTTTAAATAATAAATTGACTACTATGCAATCAAGAAGAGATTTTCTGAAGAAGGCCGCCGTCGCAGCGGCCGGTTTAACGATCGTGCCCTCGAAAACCATCGCCGGACTGGGGCATAAGGCGCCCAGCGATACGCTGAATATCGTGGGGATCGGTATCGGTGGGAAAGGCCATCCGAACTTGGTGGGTATGAATACCGAAAATATCATCGGTTTGTGCGATATTGACTGGAAGTATGCGGATCATTGTTTCAAGGAATTTCCGGCTGCCAAGCGGTATCGCGACTGGCGGAAGATGTTCGACGAATTAGGTTCCCAAATCGACGGCGTGATGGTGGCTACGCCCGATCATACGCATGCGGCCATCGCCGCGGCGGCTTTAACGATGGGCAAGCATGTGTATTGCCAGAAGCCCCTCACCCACTCTGTCTACGAAAGCCGTTTGTTGACCCGGCTGGCGGCGAAGTATAAGGTGGCTACGCAGATGGGCAACCAGGGTAATTCGGGCGACGGGGTGCGCCAGGTGTGCGAATGGATCTGGAACGGCGAAATCGGGCACGTGAAAGAGTTGCATGCCTGGACGAACCGGCCTATCTGGCCGCAGGGTTTGCAACGCCCTGTGGACAGGCCGCGGTGTCCGAAGACGATGGATTGGGATTTGTTTATCGGCCCGGCCGCGATGCGTCCGTATCACCACATTTATACGCCGTGGAACTGGCGGGGCTGGTGGGATTTCGGTACGGGGGCGTTCGGCGATATGGCTTGCCATGTGCTCGACCCGGTTTATCAGGCGTTGAAGCTGGGGTATCCCGACCGGGTGCAGGGGCGTTCTACGCAGATCAATACGGAATCGGCTCCGCAATCGGAGGTGGTGGAATTTCGGTTTCCGGCGCGGGATAACCTGCCCAAGGTGGCGTTGCCCGAAGTGAAGGTGTATTGGTACGACGGGGGGATGTTGCCTGAGCGGCCGGACTTATTGCCGGACGGGGTGGATCTGATGCGCGACGGCCTGGGGGGCTGTATTTTCGTGGGTTCGAAGGATACGTTGATCTCGGATTGCGGCGGGTTCAACGCCCGGTTGCTTTCGGGTCGGGTGCCGCGGGTGGCTCCTTACCTGAGGCGTATCCAGGGGGCGACGGGCTATTTCGACGGTTTTCACGAGCAGGATTGGATCCGGGCGTGTAAGGAATCGCCGGAAAGCCGGACGGAGTGTACGTCCAACTTCGCGTATGCGGGGCCTTTCAACGAGATGGTGTTGCTGGGGGTGTTGGCGATCCGGTTGCAGAGTTTGAACAAGAAGTTGGTGTGGGATGCGGAGCGGATGTGTTTTTCGAATATTTCTTCGTCGGATGTGTTGCGGATCGTGACGAGTGATGATTTTAAGGTGATCGACGGGCATCCGTATTTCGATACGAAGTATGCGGAACTGAACGCGCTGGAGGCGGCTACGGAGTATATCAAGCATACGTACCGGGAGGGTTGGAGCCTTCCTGAAATGTCGGCTTTGCGATGAGAAAGTATCGTTGGTGTGTATGGTGTACCGTCTGGTTCGCAGGGCTGGCGGTACAGCTTTCGGCGCAGAAGGCGGCTTGGAAGGTGGGTATGCAAACGTATACGTTTCACCATCTGACGTTGATGGAGACGTTGGATAAGACCCGGGAGCTGGGATTGGGGTATACGGAGGCTTTCTTTTTTCAGGAGCTGGGGGCGCCGTTTCCGAAGGATACGTATTTGAATTATGATTTGAGTGATTCGGATTGTGCGTTGTTGCGCGGGGAGTTTAAGCGCAGGGGGATCCGCCCGATGGCTTTCGGGGTGGCTTCGTATGGTACGGAGGCGGAGTGGGAGCGGTTTTTTGCTTTCGCGCATAAAATGGGGGCGCAGGTGGTGACGGTGGAGCCGGAGCTGGATCAGTTGGACGCAATCGAACGGCTGGCGGTGAAGTACGGCATGGAGGTGGCCATTCATAATCATCCGCATCCCTCGATTTATGCCAGTGCCGAGGTGGTGGCGCGGGCTTTGAAGGGCCGGAGTGCGCGGATGGGGGTGTGTGCGGACATCGGTCACTGGAAAAGGGTGGGCGAAGATCCGCTGGCGAATTTGAAGTTATTGGCCGGGCGCATCAAAGTGGCTCATCTGAAGGATTTGGATGAAGAGTTGCAGGATGCTACCTGGGGTAAGGGCATGCTGCCGGTGAAGGCGTTCGTAAAGGAACTGAAAAGGCAGGGGTGCGAGGGGCTTATCTCAATTGAGTACGAGCAGTTCGATGCAGACCAACTGGGGGGTATTGCAGAGAGTTTGCGGTATTTGGAGGAGTGCGATTCGTCCGAAATAGGCGTTACTGGTTTCTGCAACTAATCTGGAAACGATGTAGGAGATCGTTGCCGGGCCGGCTCGCTTTCCAATTAACCTGGCGAATGGATGGGTTTACTTGGTGAAGCGATCCGAAGGTTGTCTGCCGACGGGTCGCACGCAGGTTCCGCCTACCGCTTTGCCGACAGAAAAAAACGAACACGTCACGGCTACCCTAGCTTTTGATTCGAAAAGTATGTCTATTTTTGTATTTCCTATTCGGACAGGAAAAAGGAGCCGGGGCGCCCGTGCAGCGGAACGGATGGGCCGGGTGCGGGCGCCTTACTTCTTTTCCTTTTTATTCTTTGATACACGATCGACATGAAACGAACCCTACCCGTAGCCCCCTGCGCACAGACCTGCGCCCCGACTTCGGCAGACGGTGCGTGTACGCACCCTATCGCCGACTTGAGCCTCGTCCCGGATCAGGGGCCGGCGCCAAACCCTTATCCGAAGCTGAACCTGTCTTCCGGGCCGGCGCCGAGCCTGGACAAAAGCCGGGCGCTGGCTCTTCGGCTAGCGGCTCAGCAACTTTGGCATCCTCTTTTCCGGGAGCCGGCGGAACTGGTGAGTTGGATGGGCGCGGTACAGGCGCAGGATGTAGCGGGAGCGAAGTGGGCGCTGGCACTCCGTTTGCAACCGGAGGGAATGGCGCAGATGGAAGAAGCGCTCCGGGAAGGACGGATTTTGCGCACCCACGTCATGCGGCCCACCTGGCATTGGGTGGCGGCGGCCGATATTCGTTGGATGGTGGCCCTGACCGGACGGCGCATTCAACAGGCGAACGCCTGGCTGGCGCGCGACCGCGGGCTGGAGATTTCGGAAACGCATTTCCGGGCATGCAAAGACCGGATCGCCGGGATGCTGGCCGGGGGACATGCCCTGACCAAACAGGAAATCGGAGAGCGTCTGGCAGAAAAAGGCGTGCCCGCCGACGCCCCTTATCTGACGCGTTACCTGATGCGGGCCGAAACGGACGGCTTGCTATGCAGCGGGCCGGAAAAAGAGGGCAAACAAACCTATGCCTTACTCGATGAACGGGTCCCCCCCTACCCGGCCCTAACGGACGAGGAAGCGCTGGCGCTCCTGGCCCGACGGTATTTCCAAAGCCATTCGCCGGCTAGCCTGGCCGATTTCGCTTGGTGGTCGGGGCTGTCGGTGGCGGAAGCGCGGCGGGCGGTGGGGGCTATCGAAAGTGAATTGTCGCCGTGCATGGCAGACGGGAACCGGGGGTGGGTGCATCACGCGGCTTCTGAGCGGCTGGCAAGAATCGAAGAGCGGGTGGGGCCGGCGGAAGAGGCGCTGGGAAATGTAGCGCATTTGCTTCCTCCTTACGATGAATATCTGGTGAGTTATAAGAACCGTACGCTCGTACTCGATCAGGCGCATGCCCGGAAGGCGTATAATTCGTATGGCATTTTCTATCCGGTCGTATTGCAGGGGGGACGGATCCGGGGAAATTGGGCGCGTATGCCGAAAGGGGGAGCGGCATCCGAAAGCCTCTCCGCTTCTCCAAAGAAGAGGAAAGCGGAAGAGGCCCGGGAAGCCAAAATGCGGGCCTGCCTTAGCTTTTTTGAAGCGGCTTGTTTGGAAACGACTGCTCCCCCCCACGATTCGCCACTGAGCGAAGCTGTCCGGCGGTATCTTCGCTTCACTTCCCTAACCGGCTCTGCTTCCGCCGATTGAAAAGACGGAAAACCTTTTCAGGCTATCCCGAACCGGAAAAAGTTTATTTTCGGGCTTTGTGCGGGGGAAGGCGGTTTGTCCGGAGGCAGGGGGTTCGTCCGGAGGGTGGGGTTTTGTCCGGAGGGGGAACGCCTTGTTTCCCGGAAAGAGCCTTGTTTCCCGGAAAGAGTTCTGTATCCCGGGGGAGATCCTTGTTCCGGAGAGATCCTTGCCCGGGGAGCCTTGTCCGGGGGGGCCTTGTCCGAGAGTTAGGCTCTGTTGTCCGGAAGGCCCCTGTTATCCGGAAGGCCCCTGTTAAATAAACCCGCTTCCATCCAATAAAATACCCGTATTTCCGTTATCATCCGTAAACGGATCAAACGAAAAGGATATGAAACGGACTTTTGTCATGCTGCTGGTGGGTATGCTTCTGGTTTGCGCCCGGCTGACTTATACAATTTTCACCGCGGGCGCCGGCGCGGCCCCTGTGCGCCATCTGACGGGATGTCTTTCCGACATAGCGGAAGAGGTGGTCGCCATCCCCCTCGAATCGCCTCCGGGAGATTCCATCGATCAGGCCCGCCAGATCCGGCGGGAAGGACGGGAGCTTTTTCTAATCAACCGCGGCGTACTCTACCGTTTCGGATGCGACGGTCGCTTCCTTTCGCGCATCACCGATCCCGCCGACATCCGGGTAGCCGGCTACATAGTGAATCCCGTCCGACGCCAACTGATCGTATTGGGCAATACCGACGATATTTTT
>DBFJSK010000502.1:0-5591 GCA_048403675.1 Tannerellaceae bacterium
AAACGGAACTGCGTATGATAAAAAGAGAACTCCTGACTACTGATGTAACCCGATTGAAAAAAATTTTCGAACGAGATTTTCCGGATTTAACCGCCTTAGCTGTCCAAAGCGAAAATGCCGATGCCTTTAAAGTTGCTCTAAAACAAGGACTCATTTTGCAGATGCAACCGGAAGGGGGCGGGAACGAGATACGGAATGTAGTAGCCGGGCGGATTCTTTTTTTAATCGAAAATGATAACAGGCTTATCGACGAGCTTTCCACCGGCGAGAAAATTTCTATCCGAACCTTGACTTATTTCTGGCAATTTTTAGCGGGTTCTTCCCCCTCCGATTTATCTCCTGACTTTTTGATCGATCTGTATTATCAATTTACGGCTTTGAAACATGCCGTTCCTATCGTACCCGACGTCTCGAAACTGAAACGGCAGATGAATCGTTGGCCATCCGGGCTGGACGAAGAAGTGCTGGCCGTCCGCGAACGAAATAAAAAGCGAATTATCGGTTGCCTGGTTCATAAAATCGAACGCCATTACGGCTCTTCTTCCCGGTATCAATTTGAAGAAGGAATGACGGAAGAAGAAAAATACGACCAGGTAAGCCGGTGGTGGAATGAAGCCCGTTTTCATCTTTCGATGGCGGTGAAAAGCCCTACGGAATTGAATGCTTTCCTGGGGCATACGCTTTCGGTGGAAACGATTAAATTACTGCTGAAAGGCAAACGGAAAGGAATGCCGTTTTTTGTCACCCCCTATTATCTTTCGCTCTTGAATATCGAGCAAGAGGGGTACGATGACGCTACGGTGCGGTCGTATATTCTGTATTCTGCCGAATTAATCGAAACTTATGGGGAAATCAAGGCCTGGGAAAAAGAGGATACGGTGGAGGCTGGCATCCCGAATGCGGCCGGGTGGCTGTTGCCGGAAGGGCATAATATCCACCGGCGTTACCCGGAAGTGGCGATCCTGATTCCCGATTCGATGGGGCGCGCTTGCGGCGGTTTGTGTGCTTCCTGCCAGCGGATGTACGATTTCCAGAGCGAACGTTTGAATTTTGATTTCGAGGCGCTTAAACCCAAAGAGAGCTGGGATAAAAAGTTACGCCGGTTGATGCGTTACTTCGAGGAGGATACGCAACTACGCGATATTCTCATTACCGGAGGGGATGCGTTGATGAGCCAGAACGCCACCTTGCGTAAAATACTCGATGCGGTTTATAAAATGGCGCTCCGTAAGCGCGAGGCCAATCGCGAACGTCCGTCGGACGGAAAATATGCGGAATTGCAGCGGGTACGTTTGGGGTCGCGTTTGCCGGCTTATCTGCCGTTGCGTATTACGGGGGAATTGGTGGGGATTTTGCGCGAGTTCCGGGAGAAAGCGCAAACGGCGGGAATCAGCCAATTTTATATTCAGACGCATTTCCAGTCGCCGCTCGAAGTAACTCCCCAGGCTAAACAAGCCATCGAAGCGTTGCAAACGGCCGGCTGGACGGTGACCAATCAGTTGGTTTATACCGTTTCGGCTTCCCGCAGAGGGCATACGGCTAAATTGCGCCGGGTGCTTAATTCGCTGGGTGTGGTATGTTATTATACTTTTTCGGTAAAAGGGTTTCGGGAGAATTATGCCGTGTTTGCGCCCAACTGTCGTTCGTTGCAAGAAGCTGCGGAGGAAAAGATATTCGGGCGGATTCCGGAGGAAAAGCGGGGGGAGTTGTTGGAACTTATCTGCCGGGGGGGAGCGATCGGCCAACCGTTGATGCGTTTTCTCAAAACCCTTCGCCTGCCTTTTGCGGCTACCGACCGGAATGTATTGAATCTGCCGGCTATCGGGAAAAGCATGACGTTCCGGCTGGCCGGATTAACCCCCGATGGTCGGCGTATCTTGCGTTTCGAACATGACGGGAGCAGGCGCCATAGCCCGATTATCGATCGGATGGGCGAAGTGTATATTGTGGAAAACAAGGCGGTGGCGGCTTACCTGCGTCAACTCGCAGCGATGGGCGAACAGGTGGAGGAGTATCGGACGCTATGGCAGTATTGCGAAGGGCAGACCGAGCCTCGTTTCAGCTTGTATGACTATCCCGCGTTTCCGTTCGATGTGACGGAGGAAACGACCCATCTCGGGATTGCAGAATAAGTGCCGCGTGTTTCGGCGTCTGAAAAACTTTGTGTAAGTTTGCCTACAGAAAAACAGGTAGAGTAGTCTTCTGAATAAATAGGAAAAGAATGATACAGAATGAACGTGAAATCCGTCACGATTTAGTGGTAGAGGCTGCCCGGCGGATGATGACGGCTGCCCGTACGGCGCCTAAAGGAAAGGGAATCGATATTATCGAAATTGCCTTGCTGACGGGGCAGGATATCGATCGTTTGTCCGACGAAATGCGGCGGCTTGCCGAAGAAACGGGAATGAAATTTCTTTTAAGAGATGCCGATAATATGGCGCAGGCGCAGGCGGTATTGATAATCGGTACGCGGCAGCAGGTACAGGGATTAGACTGTGCACATTGCGGGTTCGCTACATGCCGGCAGAAACCGGTCGCCGTACCGTGTGCCATTAACACGATTGATGTGGGCATAGCGATTGGCTCGGCTTGCGCCACGGCTGCCGACTTGAGGGTGGATACGCGGGTGATGTTCAGTGCCGGCTTGGCGGCTCAACGGCTCGGATTATTGGGCGAGAGCAAATGCGTGATGGCGATACCGGTTAGCGCTTCTTCGAAAAATCCGTTTTTCGATCGTAAACCTAAAGAGCAACTGAAAGGATAATATAACGATGAATAATTCGATGATAAAGTTTGCGAATAAGTTGGAATTGCGTTATTATTTTAACGATAAATCCAACTATATCGATGCGGTGGTAAAGCATAAATGTGAAAAAGAGGTATTGGCTGTCATTCGTTCGCTGGCCGAGCTGTTGGACGTGAAGCTGACCGTTTACAGCGAGCCTTTTGTAGGTGAAGGGTATCGTGAAGTGTGGGGAGTAGCGGGTGAAAACAGTCGCTCGATTTCGATCGTTTTGAATTTGTTTATGCAGGTATTGGTGCGTCCTTCGCTCACGGTGGGAGGCAAGCCTGTGAAGGATCGTACCGCGACGGATGACGAAAAAATGCAGCGGGAGCTTTCTCTCCTTAAACGGGAATTGAAGCTTAAAAAAGCGGGTGTTACGATACCGCGCGAGTTGGTGGAGTTGTTGCATACTTTTCCACGCTTTTGTAAGATGAAGTCGAATTTTTACGAGGCGGTCAAGGGGTATCCGAAAATTACGAAAATTACGCTTCGTGAGTTGAACGAAAATAACAGAAGTCGTTCGGGTTCGTTGGAAGTGAAGCGTGAACAGTTCGATTATTTTATTCTTCGCACTGACGATTTGCCTGCCAAGGTGGATAATAAAGCGACGATCGAGATAATTTCTCCGGTATTGAAAGATAGCAAATTCCGTTGGAAGGGCATTTATAATAAAGGTGGAGAGGTGATCGACTTCTATATGCAGGATGAAGATTTCAAAAAGCAGATGTTCGAAGATAAGATTTCGTTTGCCAGCGGGATGTGTATCGATTGCGTATTGGAAATAGGGCGCCGTTTGTCGGAGCTGGGAGAAACCTTGCACGTGAGCTATACAGTGACGACGGTGATCCGCACGCGTTTCGACAAACTGGAGATTCTGACGCCGCAGGGTAAACGCCATTTACGCAAATTGGAGGCGGAAAAGAAACAGTTGACATTGGATTTATTCGGCTAAGACTCTTTTAGGCGGCTGTTCGTTCGGATAAAACGGGAGCGTCCCGGTCAGGTATTATTTTACCGGCCGGGACGTTTCTTTATTTAGTGAGGTTTTTATTAATTGTGTCGATATAGTCTAGGATTTCTTCGCGTCCTTCTTTTTTTTCCGAGGAAGAAAGAAGGATGGGGGGGAGTTCCTCCCAGGATTCCAATAGCGTTTGTTGGTACTTCTGTAGATTTTCTGTCAGACGGCTCCGGCTGAGTTTATCTGTTTTTGTAAAGATTATGGAGAAAGGGATGCCGTTTTCGCCTAACCATTCCATAAATTCCAAATCGATCTTCTGGGCTTCGTGCCGGCAATCGAGCAGGACGAAAAGATTGGTTAGTTGCTCGCGTTCGAGGATATAATCTTCGATAATGTGGCGGATATTCTCACGTCCCTCTTTTCCCCGCTGGGCATAGCCGTAGCCGGGGAGGTCTACCAGATACCAATCGTCATTGATAAGGAAATGGTTGATGAGTTGGGTTTTTCCGGGTTTTTGCGAGGTCATGGCCAATCCTTTCCGGTTTGTCAGCATATTGATTAAGGAGGATTTGCCTACGTTGCTGCGTCCGATAAAGGCATACTCCGGCCGGTTGCCTTCCGGGCATTTCTCTACCTGGGTATTACTGATTACAAATTCTGCGCTTTTGATTTCCATATTCGTCGTATTTTAATAATTATCTAATTCGTTTTTATTCATTCGTCCGCGTTTGAGCGAGCTGAGCCACAATCCGGCAAAGGTGATAAATCCGTTTACCATCAGCATTTCGTAGCCAAACGTATAGCCGGCATGTCGTTTCGCCAAATAATCGGCTGCCAGGCAGAGCAGCGGGGAAGCTATACATATATATGGAACAATTTTATCGGCCGGTTTTCTTCGGGTAAATAGCCCGAAAACAAATAAACCTAGTAACGGGCCGTAGGTATAGGAGGCAATCAGATAAATGGCATCGATTACGCTCCGGTTGTTGACGGCTTTAAAGAGTAGAATAATAAGGGCGAAGAGGGTTGAGATCAATAAATGTACTTTCAGTCGGGTGCGTTTGGCTCGTGCGGCTTCTTCTTTTTCTACCCCCAGAATGTCGATGCAGAAAGAGGTGGTAAGGGCGGTAAGGGCCGAGTCTGCACTACTGAAGGCGGCGGCGATAATACCGATAGTGAAGAAAATCAGAATGCTGTTTCCCAAGAGTCCGGAGGTGCAAAACATGGGAAGAATATCGTCGTTCAGGGCGGGTAGAGTAATCTGTTGACGGTCGGCCAGGGTAAGTAGTAGGACGCCCAACGAGAGGAAAAGAAAGTTTACCGGAGTAAAGGCAAAACCATAGGTATACATGTTTTTCTGTGCGTCTCTGAGGTTTTTGCAGGATAGGTTTTTCTGCATCATGTCCTGGTCGAGACCGGTCATTACGATGGTGATGAAGATCCCGCTGAAAAATTGTTTGAAGAAGTTCTGCGTGCTATGCCAGTCGCCGAATTCGAAAATCCGGAAGTGCGGACTTTCGCGAAGGGTTTGTACCAATCCGGTCGTGTCGAGTTCCATTTTGTCCTTTACCTGCCAGATGATAACGATCAGCATGGCTACCAGGCAGAGGGCTTGCAAGGTATCCGTCCAGATAATAGTTTTGATGCCGCTCCGGTAGGTGTAAAGCCAAACCAGGAAGATGCTGAGTAAGACGGTGACGGCAAAGGGGACTTGCCAGGTGCTGAACACATACGTCTGGAGGATAAGTACGACCAGGTACAGGCGAGCAGCCGCACCGACTATTTTCGAAAGCAGAAAGAAGGAGGCCCCGGTTTTATAGCTTCGACGGCCGATGCGGTCGTCGAGAT
>DBFJSK010000503.1:0-4466 GCA_048403675.1 Tannerellaceae bacterium
CGTGTTTTCTTTTGATTTTACCTGATCCGGTAAGGGCGAACCTCTTTTTGGCACCGGAATTAGTCTTCATCTTAGGCATTTTCCAATTATGTTTTAATTATTAAACGTTGCCGCCTCTCTAAAGGGCGGATTTTATTCTTCTTTCTTTTCGCCTTCGGCTGCTGCTTCCGGCTTAGGGGTAACGACTACCTTCTTAATGGGCTTGGAAACGGGAGCCGCCGGTTTTTGCGGGGCTTGCGCGCCGGCTTTTTTCGGAGTAAGCATAATAATCATACGCTTGCCTTCCAATACCGGGAGTTGTTCCACCTTTCCGTAATCTTCCAGATCGTTAGCAAACCGGAGCAATAATACTTCGCCTTGTTCCTTAAACAAGATGGAACGACCCTTAAAGAACACATAAGCTTTCACTTTCGCACCCTCCTCCAGGAAACCTTTCGCATGCTTGAGTTTAAAGTTATAATCGTGATCGTCAGTCTGAGGTCCGAAACGAATCTCCTTTACCACCACTTTCACCGATTTGGCTTTCTGCTCCTTCTGACGTTTCTTTTGCTGATAGAGGAATTTCTGATAATCGGTTACTCTACAAACGGGGGGGGCAGCATTTGGCGAAATCTCGACCAGGTCCAACCCCTGTTCCTCGGCTATTTTCAAAGCCTGCGAGGTCGGGTAAACGCCCTGCTCTACATTATCACCGACTAAGCGAACTTCACGAACCCGGATGCGTTCGTTGATTCTATACTGTTCTTTCAGATTGTCATTCTTCATTCAAAAAGATTTATTCTCCTCGTTATTAGTTATTTATTAGTTACTTTTTTGCCAACGGTTCATCATTTCCTCTACTTCGCTGTTCAAAAGCGCTGCAAAGGTAGCAATTTTCATCGAACCTTTATCACCTTCGCCCTGTTTTCTTACCGAAACTTCACCATTTTCTGCTTCTTTTTCTCCTACAATCAGCATATAAGGAATTCGTTTCAGTTCGTTATCCCGGATCTTACGGCCGATTTTTTCATTGCGGTCGTCCACCAGTACGCGGATATCCTGTTCTTCCAACGAACGGGCGAGCTGCCAGGCATATTCGTTATACTTTTCGCTGATCGGCAAAATACATACCTGATCGGGCGTAAGCCATAACGGAAATTTACCGCCGGTATGTTCGATCAGTACGGCAACGAATCGTTCCATCGAACCGAAGGGCGCACGGTGAATCATTACCGGGCGATGTTTTTTATTGTCTTCACCCGTATATTCCAGTTCGAAACGTTCGGGCAGGTTGTAATCCACCTGAATCGTACCGAGCTGCCAACGGCGTCCGATGGCGTCTTTTACCATAAAGTCGAGCTTCGGGCCATAGAAAGCGGCTTCGCCGTATTCGATCTTGGCTTTCAAGCCTTTTTCCTGGCAGGCTTCGATGATGGCCGTTTCTGCTTTTTCCCAGTTTTCTTCCGAACCGATATATTTTTCGCGATTTACTTTGTCGCGAAGCGATATCTGGGCTTCGAAATTTTCAAAATCGAGGGCTTTGAAAATAATAAAAATAATATCCATTACTTTCAGGAACTCGTCTTTCAATTGGTCGGGACGGCAGAACAAGTGCGCATCGTCTTGCGTAAACCCGCGTACCCTAGTTAAACCGTGAAGTTCACCGCTTTGTTCATAACGATAAACGGTTCCGAATTCGGCAAAACGAAGTGGCAGGTCTTTATACGACCGCGGGAAGGCTTTGTAAATCTCACAGTGGTGAGGACAGTTCATCGGTTTGAGCAGGAATTCTTCTCCTTCCTGCGGCGTATGGATAGGTTGGAACGAGTCTTTCCCGTATTTGGCGTAATGCCCCGACGTTACATACAATTGCTTGCCGCCGATATGCGGTGTCATTACCTGCTGGTAACCGTATTTCTTCTGGATACGTTTGAGGAAATCTTCCAATTTGAGCCGGAGTTGCGTACCGCGGGGCAACCACAGGGGCAAACCTGCCCCCACTGCGGTGGAGAAGGTAAACAATTCCAGTTCTTTACCGATTTTACGGTGATCGCGTTTTTTGGCTTCTTCCAATAAAACCAGATACTCGTCGAGCATCTTCTTTTTAGGGAAAGTGATGCCATACAAGCGTACCAATTGCTTGCGTTTTTCGTCACCACGCCAATATGCGCCGGCTACGCTCAGTATTTTTACCGCTTTCAGATAAGAGGTATTGGGCAAGTGCGGGCCACGGCAAAGGTCGGTGAACGATCCTTGGGTATAGGTGGTAATCTGACCGTCTTCCAATTCGCTGATAAGCTCGGTTTTATATTCTTCTCCCCGCTCGCCGAACATTTTCAAGGCGTCGGCCTTGCTAATATCGGAGCGTTTGATTTCTTCTTTCTTAGCTACCAGTTCCAGCATTTTGGCTTCGATAGCCGGAAAATCGCTTTCCTTGATCGGAGTTTCACCGGGATCGACATCGTAATAAAAACCGTTCTCGATAGCCGGCCCGATACCGAACTTAATGCCGGGGTACAATTCTTGCAAGGCTTCTGCCATCAAGTGGGCGCTCGAATGCCAGAAGGCGTGTTTGCCTTCTTCGTCGTCCCACTTGAGCAGTCTGACGGAGGCGTCATGATGAATGGGCCGGCCGAGGTCCCAAGTTTGTCCGTCTACACTCGCGGCCAAAACTTCCTGAGCCAGGCGGGAACTGATGCTTTCGGCTATTTGCATAGCCGTCGTTCCTTCGGCATATTCTCTTACGGAATTATCCGGAAATGTAATCTTTATCATATCTGTCACACTCTATTTCTTTTACGTCCCGCAAAGGTAGCATTCTTTTTTTGAAAACCGTATATTTTTCTTAAAACTTCATTTTTAGCTTTTCCGGCAAAGAAGAAAAACGGATAAAAAAATCGATGCGCAAAGTGGATTGCGCATCGATCCATTCGGGTGAAATCGTTTTTTCTTTTAAAAGTATTCTTTTGCGGTATAAGCCGTCCGCTCCTAAAGCAATGTTTAATTGCTCGTCATTCGCTTGATAATACTGTAGGCGTTGATAATCCCCAGTTCGCCGGCTTTACTCAAATCGGCTATGCCGCGCGATACATCGCCTTGCGAAAGACGGGCCAGCCCCCGGTTGAAATACGCTTCGGCAAATTCGGGGTCACGCTCGATGGCATCATTATAATCGATTATCGCCGCTCTGAAATCGCGTTGGGTACAACGAAGATTTCCCCTATTAAAATAAGCATATACAAACTCCGGATTCAACTGGATCACTTTATCGTAATCGCGCATAATCATCTCATGTTCATACGCCCGTTTGTTGTCCTTCACCATAGCCGTCGTCGGATCGGAGGTCGCAGCACCAGGTTGAGGCGCCTTTTTCCCCACATTCAGATTCATACTCATCGCCGTAATATCGTCGGGGGTACCAGCACTTTGCGACTGGTTATACTGCAATTGTTTATACCGTACCACCGCCCGGTTGAAATAGGCCATCGCAAACGTAGGATCGAGCTCGATCACTTTCGTAAAATCTTTAATCGCTTCAGCAAAATCCTGAACCAGCATATAATCCAACGCCCGCCCGAAATAAGCATTTACATCGTCAGGATGCGAGGCCAACCGAAGCGAATAATCGTTGATCGAGGCGAAATGAACGGCGATCTGGTCTTCATTCAAAGCTGCCTCTTCGTTGGTGATCCGCAACTTACGGCTTAGGATTTGCCGGCTGTTGAAATCCTCCAGCATCTTATCGTAATAGACTAGTTTTTTCACCGGATCAGGTTTTTCATAATAGGTAAGCACGAACATCGGTTCCAGATCGACCCTTACATTGCGATCTTGTACGCGTCCGCGCACTTCGCTCTGGTATTTACTTTTGCGTTCCTGCTCCTTATCGTATACTACCAAGCGGTTGAATTTATTGATATTTTTATCCGACTGTTCACGGGTATTCTCGTCTTTCCCGGAAGTGTCTCCAGGGGTCGCATCTCCACCCGCAGCGTTCGTCCCTGTGGCATTTCCCGTTGTAGAGACGCCCGACGTAGCCGCCAACTGCGTATTTCCCGACTGACGATCTTTTTTCATTTTTTCCTCCAGCTCGATAGCGGCCCAGTAATCGCGATCGGCTCCCGCATTATCATGCATTTTCCGTTTGGCTTCCGCACGGCTGTAATAACCGGGCAGGAAGTTGGGATACTGCCGCAATACGACATCGTAATCGTTTACAGCCCCTACATAATCGCCCGTTTCAAATCGGAGCAACGCCCGGTTGTAATAGGCCATATAGTTGTCGGGTTCCTCTTCGATCACGACATCGAAATCCTCAATAGCGCGGTTGTTGTCGCCCACCTGGAAACGCAGCAGTCCCCGGTTGAAACGTGCAATCAGGTTGCGGCTATCCATATTTATCACCTGATCGTAATCGGCCATCGCCCCTCGCAGATCATTCATCTGATACCGCACCAAACCCCGGTTGATATAATATCCTCCTTCCC